>SXNL01000030.1 GCA_005777185.1 Myxococcales bacterium | reverse complement strand
CCTCCCCACGCGCTAGCAAGACGCGCCGTGGGGTAGGTGACTGACCTACACTCGCCAGCCGGAGAGAGGTCGTCATGCTGCGAATGCTCAAGCTTGGTTTCGGTGTTCTCGTCGCGTCCGCGCTGCCGCTCGCCTACGCGGGCTGCACGGCCGACTCGCCGGTCGACAACTCCCAGGCCGATGGCGGCGAGGGGGAGGACGGAGGCCTCGAGTCCGACACCGGGACGACAACCCCGCTCGCCGACTCCGGCAAGGACTCGGGCAAGGACTCGGGCAAGGACTCCGGCGTCTCCGCCGACACGGGGGCCGCCGACACCGGACCGGTCGACTCCGGCGGACCGGTGTTCGACGCCGGTCCTCCAGCCCCGACCGCGGGGAGCGCATGCGCCACACCCGGGATGATCCAGAAGTCGTACTGCGGCTTCTGCGGCTTCCAGGAGTCCGTGTGCGAGTCCAACATGAAGTGGAGCGCACCCGGCCCCTGCCAGGGCAGCGTCGCGGGAGGCTGCACCCCGTACGGCACGCGCTCGTCGGACTGCGGCAACTGCGGCACGGCCCCGGAGGTCTGCACGACGACCTGCGCGTGGGTGAAGGGCGCCTGTACGGAGCCCGCGGGCGCCTGCAAGCCGGGGACGATCGAGTACACGACGGCGGGTTGTGCGAACCCGGACGAGTTCAAGAACCGCACGTGCGACACGACGTGCAAGTACGGCGCGTTCTCGGCGACGTGCGCGGCCCCCATCAACGCGAACAAGCTCACCATCGCGTCGACCGTCGGCGGCATCGTCAAGGGCGAGTACACCCTCGCGAACACGCAGCAGCTCAAGCGCCTCGACGACTCGGTCCCGTGTCCGGCGCCCGTCGACTCGCCGGTGAGCATGGTGAACTACTTCTACGTCGAGGTCCTGAACGCCACCGCGCAGACGGCGACCGTGACCGCCTACAACATGAAGGCCGCGGCGGCCGGCAGCCCGGAGCTCGACACGGAGATCTGGACCTACAACACGTCGCTCGCGCCGATGACCGACGCCCAGTACGGCATGTGCGCGAAGGGCATCGCCGACGACTGCACCGGCACCCTGTCGAGCAACATCTGCGGGAACACGACGGCGAACTACAACATGGCGGCTCAGGACAACATCGTGATCCCTCCCGGCAAGAAGATCCTCGTTTACGTCGCCGGCTACGGGTCCAGCGTCGCGGGGAAGATCACCCTGGCGATCAAGACCGACGCGCTGATGTGAGGATGGCGGGACGGGGGCCGGACACGCGCCGGCCGCCGTCCGGGTAGCTGCGCCGTCAGATCAGCTGCTTGGTGTGCACGAAGAGGCGGAACGTGGTGGTCAGCGTCCCGGACACCGCCGCCACGTACACCACGATCGTCCCGCCCGGCGCGATGGTGGGCGCGTCCAGGTTGGCGAGGCCGGGCCAGAAGGACTGGCCCGGGCGGCACACACCCGTGTTGCAGAGGGTGTTGTACTTCGTGAAGCAGGCCTGACGCTCCGCGACCGTGCTCGGGAACGGCGGCGTGTAGATCGCCATCATCGTGTCGATGTCGACATCGCCGGGGTTCACCTTGTCCGCCCAGATGTTCGCGACCACGGACTGGGCGCTCGAGTTGTGGATGACGAGGTACTTGTACGAGGTCATCACCGCCGAGACGTTCAGCGGGCAGGTCCCCACCGTCGAGCTCGGCCGGCCGATCTGGACCGTCAGCGGCGACAGCGCCGAGTCCACGAAGACCGTCTCGTCGAGCGTCTGCGAGATCTCGAGGTCGGGGGGCAGGCCCGCGCATGGCAGCGGCGCGGGAGCGCCGAACGTGCACGTCGCCTCGCACGTGACCTCGCGGTACGTCTCGGGCGTGACGCAGCCTGCCGTCAGGTATTTCTTCTCTCCAGGCGTGCACGCGCCGACGGGCTCACCCGTGCACGCGCCCGACACCCAGGCGCAGGTGCTCGTGCACACCTCGGCCGTCGTCCCGCACTTCCCGCAGGCGGCCATGCGGGTGGAGCCCGCGATGCAGCCCCCCGCCACCTCGCCGTAGCAGAAGCCGTAGGGGCTCCACGTCTTCGTCGCCTCGCAGACGATGTCGCGCTTTCCGCAGGCTCCGCAGGCCGTCGTGACCACCGTGCCGGGCGTGGGACACGCCGTGCCGGGGACGGGACCCGCCGCCCCGGAGTCCATGCCGCTGTCCACCACGGCGACGGAGCCGTCCGTCCCGGTGTCCTTGCCGGAGTCCTTTCCCGCGTCCTTTCCCGCGTCCTTGCCGGAGTCGGCGCCGGTGTCCTCCTCGCGGCCGGCGTCCTCCTCGCTCGCGGCCTCGACACCTCCGTCCTCCGGTTCGGCGTCGACCGGTGAATCGGCCGTGCACGCCACCCACGCCATGGGGAGCGCGACCAGCAGGGCACTACCGAAACCAATCGAAGGCGCGCGCATTGGAAGTTCCCCTATTTTTGTAGGACCGTGCGGTGATAAAATAGCGTGCTACTCGATCGGCGGCAAGCGCCAAAGCCGACATGCCGTCAATCTCCAGCCGTCGCCGTCCGAGAGGCGCCCCGCCGCGGGCATGACCGGCGAGATCTCCATGGAGGGCCAGGTGGAGCGCGTCTCCTTCGAGAACGCGGAGACCGGCTTCCGGGTCGTGAAGGTCGCCGTCGACGGCCAGCGCATCCTGCAGACGGTCGTGGGCGCGTTCCCGCGGGTGACGCCCGGGGCGCGCGTGCGGGTGCGTGGAGAGGTCGTGCAGGACCCGAGGTACGGGGAGCAGATCCGGGCGACGAGCGTGACGGAGATTCTCCCGACCACGATCGAGGGGATCGAGAAGTACCTCGGCTCGGGCCTCGTGAAGGGCGTGGGCCCCGTGTATGCGAAGCGCATCGTGGAGGCGTTCGGGGCGGACACGTTGCGGGTGCTCGAGGAGGCTCCCGCGCGGCTCGCGGAGGTGCAGGGCGTCGGCGACAAGCGGCGGGCGGCCATCGTCGACGCGTGGCGGGAGCAGCGGGGCCTCCGCGAGGTGATGGTGTTCCTGCAGTCGCACGGCGCGCCGGCATCGCTCGCCGCGCGCATCTACAAGCGCTACGGGGACCGGGCGCTCGTGGTCCTCTCGACGGATCCGTACCGTCTCGCCATCGACGTGTGGGGGATCGGCTTCAGGACCGCCGATCTCCTCGCCACGCGCCTCGGTCTGCCCAGGGACTCCGAGGCGCGCTTCTGCGCGGGGATCCTGCAGGTTCTCCGCGACCAGGGAGACCTCGGGCACACGTACACCCTCCTCGAGGGCGTCGTCCGCATGACCCTCGCGCTCCTGGAGTCCGAGGACGCATGGCGCGTCGAGGACGCCGTCTCGCTGCTCGAGCGCGAGCGGCAGGTCGTGGTCGACGCGCGTGGCGGAAACGTGCAAGATGCACGTATCGCCGCGGCAGGCGTGCACCGCGCCGAGGACCGCCTCGCCCGGCGCCTGGCGGAGCTGACCCGTCGCACGCTCGCGCACCTCGCCCGGGCGAACGAGGCCGTGCGCCGCTTCGAGGCGGGCGCGGGCGTGGCGCTCGCGCCGGAGCAGCAGGCGGCGGTGCTCTCGGCCGCCGCAGAGGGCCTGGTCGTCGTCACGGGTGGACCCGGGGTCGGGAAGACCACCCTCGTGCGCGCGATCCTGCACCTGTTCGAGGCGGCGGACATCGGGGTGAAGCTCGCGGCCCCGACCGGGCGCGCGGCGAAGCGGCTCGCGGAGGCGACGGGTCGGGGGGCGGTCACGCTGCACCGGCTCCTCGAGTTCGATCCGAAGACGGCCCAGTTCAAGCGCGACCGGAACAACCCGATCGCCGCGGGCGCCGTGATCGTGGACGAGACCTCGATGGTCGACGTCTACATGGCGGACGCGCTGCTGCAGGCGGTTCCCGACGCGGCTCGGCTCATCCTCGTCGGCGACGTGGACCAGCTTCCGAGCGTCGGCCCCGGCGCAGTCCTCCACGACGTGCTCGCATCCGGCGTCGTCCCGAGCGTCCGCCTGACGCGCATCTTCAGGCAGGCGGAGGAGAGCCTCATCGTGACCAATGCGCACCGCATCAACCGCGGCGAGCTCCCCCTGGGTCGAGAGGAGGGGGCGGAGGGGCTGCCCTCCGACTTCTTCGTCGTCAAGCGCTCGGATCCCGCGCGCGCGGCGGAGCTCGTGGAGGAGCTCGTGCTGCGCCGGATCCCGCGCAGGTTCGGGCTCGACCCCGTGCGCGACGTGCAAGTGCTCGTCCCGATGCACAAGGGCCTGCTCGGCGTGGTCGCGCTCAACCGTGCGCTGCAGGCAGCGCTGAACCCCGCTGGCCGCCCGCTCCACCGCGGTGAGGCGACGTTCCGGGAGGGCGACAAGGTGATGCAGCTCCGCAACGACTACGAGAAGGGTGTCTACAACGGCGACGTCGGCGTGGTGTCGCGCGTCGACCCCGACGAGGACATGCTGTGGGCGCGCTTCGACGCGGACGGCGCCGAGGTCGCGTACGACGGCGCCGAGATGGACGAGCTCGCGCTCGCTTACGCGTGCACCGTGCACAAGTCGCAGGGGAGCGAGTACCCGGCCGTCGTCGTCGCGTTGCTCTCCACGCACCGCGTGATGCTGTCGAAGAACCTCCTCTACACGGCGATCACGCGCGGGAAGCGACTCGTGGTGCTCGTCACGGACGACCGAGCGATCCCGCTCGCGCTCGCCGAGGCCCGGCGCGGCGTGCGTCGCACCGCCCTCCTCGACCGTTTGCTGGAGAGGGTCGACGTGGCCGGGAACACGCCGCTCCCCGAACCGGGACCCATGGGGTAGACTCCTGGCCATGTTCCTGAAGAGGCTGATCGTGGGGCTCGTGCTGGGGCTCGTCGTCGGCGGGATCGCCGGCGTCGCGCTCGTGCAGGGGCTGGGCGCCAGCTTCGTGGAGACGGGCGGCGCGGTGCTCGCGTACGTCTCCGCCGCGGCCACGGGCGTGCTCACGGGCCTCGTCGCGGGGAAGCCGATCTGGGCCGCGGACGGGAAGATCGAGGCGGGGCTGAAGGCGTTCTTCGGGGCGCTGCTCTCGCTCGGCGCGATGTTCGCGATCCGGCAGTGGCTGTCGCCGGCCTTGCCGGAGATCCACCTCGAGGCCTTCAACGCCGGGCACGGCCTGATCGGGGACCTGCCGGTCGTCGCGCTGCCGATGATCGCGGCGCTGCTCGGGGGGTTCTTCGAGCTCGACAACACGGGCGACGGCGACGAGAAGAAGGAGGGGAAGGGGAGCAAGGCGGAGGGGACCGCGAAGGAGAAGGCGTCCGCGAAGAAGGTGCGCGTCGAGGAGGAAGCGGACGAGGAGGACGAGCCGGTGTCGGAGAAGAAGGCGAAGCGCTGAGGCGCGTCCGTCCGCCGGTGGCGATCACCCTCCCGGCAGCTCGATCACGAACCTCGCTCCTCCGCCGGTCGCCGCCGCCAGCCGGATCTGCCCGCCGGCCGCCTCCACGAGGCCACGGCACACCGACAGCCCGAGGCCCGTCCCCTGCCCCACGTCCTTGGTCGTGACGAACGGGAGGAACACGCGATCGCCCAGCTCCTGCGGCACGCCAGGACCGTTGTCCTCGACCTCGATGTGCACGCGGTCGCCGAGGGCCCGTGCGCGGAGGACGATGCGCGCCGACGAGCGGCCCCTCACGGCGGCCCCCGCGTTGAGGACCAGGTTGAGCAGGACCTGCACGAGGCGAGGGCGGGGGAGGGGGGTGGTGACGTCGGGATCGTCGATCTCCGTCACGATGTCCACGGCCGCGAAGTCCTTCTGGGCGCGTGCGAGAGCGACCACGTCGTCCACGGCGCCCGCGACGTCGTGCGGCTCGAGGCTGAGGGCCGACGTGGTCGCGCTCGGGAGGGTCGCGTCGCGCTCGGGGCGCGCGAAGTCAAGCAGATCTCGCACGATCTTGCTGATGCGCTCGGTCTCGCGGCGCATGCGGGCGAGGAAGTCCTTGCGCTCCTCGGGCGCGGAGTCGTCGAGCAGGTCGTGCATGCCCAGGATCGCGGTGATCGGGTTCCCGATCTCGTGCGCGACACCCGCGGCGAGGCGGCCCACCGTGGCGAGGCGATCGCTCCGGACGAGGTCGGCCTGCGCCCGCCGCAACTCGTCGGTCGCGCGTGTCAGCTCGTCGACCTTGCCGCGCAGGGCGTCCTCGTTGGCGATGAGCGCGTCCGTCATCGTCTGCACGCTGACGCCGAGCTCGATGAGCTCGCGCGCGCCGCCGATGGGCACGTCGAGCTTGCGCGCCCCCGAGGCGACACGGTCGGCGGCGCGCGCGATCTCCTCGACGGGCCGCACGATGAGCCGCGTGAGCGCGAGGTAGGCGAAGACGAGCAGCGCGAGCGCGAAGAGCCCCATGTACGCCGCGAGGATCCGCGCGACGCGGGCGCTCCGGTCGGCGTCCTCGCCGAGCGCGACGTGCGTGACCACGCAGAGGTCGGCGTGCGGCACCGCGATCTCGAGGACGACCGCGCCGGGATGGCGGCCGCGTACGACCCGGGTCCGCTCGAGGAACGGCCTCGGCGGGGGATCCATCGTGGCGCTGCCTTCCCCTGCGCGCGCGAGGCTCCCGCCGCTCGGGTCCCACACGGCGATCGCGGTGGCGCCGCCGCGGCCCACGTGCGTCTCGACCACGCCCGCCAGATCGGGGCCCCGCGCCCCGGCGCGGCTGACCTCCGCGACGTGCGCCGCGATCGCGCGCCCGAGGCCGCGCGCGGACTCGACGCGAACCTCGCGGAGCGTGACCGTGAGCACGCTCGCGAGGACGAAGTAGAGCGGCAGGAACAGCACCGCCATGAGCGCGAAGAGCGCGGCGACAATCTGCCACCTCAGGCCGGCGCGTCGGGCTCCGTCGTTCACGGATCGGTCCTACCACCATGGTGGAGAGCCGGCGAGAGCGCGTGGGATCAGGCCGGCCGTCATGTGACCTCGGGCCCATGGCGCTCCCGGTGAAGCGCCGCGGCCCTGAGGCATCCCCTCATTTTCCTCACGTCGAGCCCGCGCCCGAGCCCGAGCCCGAGCCCGACGAAGACGAGCCGAGCTTCAGCACGATCGCGGTGAGCATCGCCGTGATCCGCAAGAGGAGGGCTCGCACAGCCACCAAGCGTTGCGCATCGGCGAGCCCGAGCACGGCCAGAACGTCAAGGACGGCTGCGGTCTCGGTCGCCGAGCGGCGCGCCATGCGGTAGAAGCGCGCCT
>SXNL01000225.1 GCA_005777185.1 Myxococcales bacterium | reverse complement strand
GCGCGGAGCTTGGTCCCGAGCAGCTCCTCGATGTGGAAGGTCGGCACCGCGGCCTCGCCGCTGAACCAGCGGCTCTCCACCCGAAGTGGCGTCCGGACCAACCCGCGCACGGTGAAGTGCTCCCGGGTGTTCGCCTCGACCTTCAGCCGCATCCGGCGGCTGGGCGCAACCTCGGTGGAGAACCGCCATGTGGCGCGGACACTGTGCTCCCGGTGCTCGTAGGCGTGTGGGCCGAGCCACGGGTCGAGGCGCGCCCGGAGGGCGTCGAAGAACGGTCGCGTCGGTCCGGCGACGACCTGGACGAGGTCGATGTCCTCGGAGTAGCGAAGCGGCTCGGCGAGGGCGAGCTTGTTGAGCGCGGTGCCCCCGCGCATCGCGAAGTGGCCGGCGATGTGGTCGTCGGAGAACAGCTCCACGATCGCGCGCGAGAGCGCGAGGTCCTGCTCCACCTGCGCGTCGTCCGGCCACGGGGCGACGGCTCGCCACCCGGTGATGTGCGCGCGGGGGATCACTCGTCCTCCTCGATCGTGGCGTTGGCGATCACGCCCCACCGAGGGTCCGTCCCCAGGCCGCGGTCGGGGAGGTCTGGCCGCAGCGCGGTCGGGAACAGCGGGCCCGCGACCAGCGCCCGCGCGAGAGGCTCGGCGCGATCCTGCGCGCCCAGGTGATCGAGGAGCCAGCCCAGCCGTTGCGCGACCGTTCGCTCCACTCCCCGCGCGGCGTCGGCGAGGCGCTCACCGTCGAGGCGCTCCGCGAGCTCGCGCAGGACCCCCGCCACGTTCTGAAGCCCTCCGCAGGCGCTGGCATGGCGGACGAGATCGAGCGCGGTGGCCTCCGGCGTCGAGACTCGCATCGTCCCGGTTGCGGTGTTCATCGCCTCGGTGGGGGAATGTGCCGCTCGCCCCTGGACGAAGACCACTCGAATCCGCCCGACCGTGAGCGGACGGGTGGGCACGTCCGTCACGACCTGGAAGACCTGCGGGGCGTGGTGCGCGGCGCCATACAGGGCCGCCGCCGAGAGCAGACCGACGTAGTATGGCTTTCCGAGGTGCCGCATCAGGTCGTCGATGAACCACTCCGCGGGCGGAGCCCCCGTGGCTCGGTACTCGAGAGGGACGATGACGTGGAAGCCCCGCCGCGGGGACACGATGCGCCCGGCCTTCCGCAGGCGCCGGAGGCTCGCGGCGACGGCGATCTCGGTGTTGCCGGTCGCGGCGAGGGCCTCTTCGCGGGTGAAGGAGTAGCGACCATTGGACTGGAGACTGTCGATCCAGTCCGAAAGCGGCGAAGGAGTCATTGCATGCGGAATGTACTGCATGGGGGCACTTTCTGCATGTAGTCACTCATGACCCCAGGCTGCCGGGGGCTCTCCGAAGGCTCACGACGAGCCTCCAGCGCGTTGCCGGCGCCGGTGGTACAATCGTCGGCGCGGCGACGCCGAAGCGGATCGGCGCGCAGGCCGACGGGTATGCGGGCGTGTCCTTGGCTGGCGTCGGGGACGTCGACGGTGACGGGTTCGATGACGTGGTGGTTGAGTCCGCGGGGTGCTCAGCTCGGGTGCGTGGGAGGGAGGCGCCTGACGTCGTGAGGATCACGTCGAACCTCCGGCTCTCGGCGGCCCCGGGGAACGTGAGGGTGGAAGCGAGCCCGACGAAATCCTCGCCAGCCGGTTGACGGTCCTGGATTACGATCATAATATGATGGTCGTAATCCGATGTGCTACCCGACCTCCACCGCCGCCCTCCCTCCGCTCCCCTCGACGCGCTCACGCTCGGTGCCGCGGTGAGCCGCGCGGAACAGAAGCGCCGTACCCGCGAGGCGATCCTCGCGTCGGCGGGGACGCTGCTGCGCACCCGCGGGATCGCCGAGAGCACGGTCGGCGAGGTGATGCAAGCGGCGGGGCTCACCGTCGGCGGGTTCTACGGCCACTTCGACTCGAAAGAGGAGTTGTTCGTCGAGGCGATCCGCTGCGCCGCCGCCGCTGGACGCCAGCGTATGGAAGCCGTCGCGCACGTCTCGCCCGACCGTGTGGGGGCGCTCAACGCGGTGGCCGCCTATTTGTCACCGGCGCACCGCGATGACGTCGCCGGCGGGTGCCCGCTCCCCAACACGGTCGCCGAGGTGGCCCGCGCCGGCGAACCGTACCGGGCGGCGCTCGCCGAAGTATACGACAGCTTCGTGGTTCCGCTGGCCGAGATGCTGGGCGGCAGCGACGCCAGCCGAAAGGAAGCGCTCGGCTTGCTCTCGACCATGTACGGTGCGCTCTCCCTGTCGCGCGCGGTCGCCGGCACTCCCCTCTCGGACGAGATCCTGACCGCCGCCCTCGATCAGGCTGAGCGTGTGCTCGCCGAACGCAGACTCCAACTCCCAGGAAACACCCCATGAAGTTCAGCGGTCACACCATCCTCGTCACCGGCGGCAGCGCCGGCATCGGCCTCGCGTTCGCGGCAAAGTTCCTCGACATGGGAAACGAGGTCATCATCACGGGGCGCCGCCAGTCCAAGCTGGACGAAGCCAAGGCCCGGTACCCGCGGCTGATCACCATCGAGAGTGACGCGGCGGACGCATCCAGCATCGCCGCGCTCGCCGCGGAGGTGAAGTCGCGCTTTCCGACGCTCGACGTCCTGATGAACAACGCGGGGGTCATGGCACTTCGGAACCTGGGCCTGCCGGCTGACGATCTCGACCGGCTGACGTCCGAGGTCGACACCAACATCAACGGCACGATCCGGACGACATCGGCGCTCATCGACCTGATCCGCGCCAACAAGGGCACGATCATCAACGTGTCGAGCGGGCTCGCCTACGTCCCGTTGACGAGCGCGCCGATCTACTCCGCCACGAAGGCAGCGATCCACTCATACACCACCTCTCTTCGCTTCCAGCTGGAGGACCAGGGCGTACGCGTCGTGGAGCTGATGCCGCCCGCCGTGAAGACCGAGCTGACCGCGGACTTCCCCGAGGGGGCGGCCCCGATGCTCACCACAGACGAACTGGTGTCCGCGACCATCCCGGCCCTCGAAGCGGGCGTCGACGAGATCCGTCCCGGCCAGTCCAATCAGCTCCACTGGATGTCGCGGCTCGTGCCCGCCTTCATCAACCGGACGCTCTTCAAGAACTCTCGGGCGTTCATCCCCGTCGCAGGGCGGCCGGAATGAAGGCCTTCATCCTGGACCGTTACGGAGCGAAACTCCCGCTCCGCCTCGGCGAGGTGCCGGACCCCGCCATCGGTGACCACGATGTGCTCGTGCAGGTACACGCCGCGGCCGTGAACCTCCTGGACTCCAAGATCCGGAGCGGCGAGTTCAAGCTGATCCTGCCGTATCGTCTGCCGGTCGTGATGGGTCACGACGTCGCGGGGGTTGTGCTCCGCGTGGGCAAGGACGTGACACAGTTCAAGGCGGGCGACGAGGTGTACGCGCGGCCGGCAGACCACCGAATCGGCACGTTCGCGGAGCTCATCGCCATCCACGAGCGCGACGTCGCCCCGAAGCCACGGAGCCTGACGATGGAGCAGGCCGCTTCCATCCCGCTGGTCGGGCTGACCGCTTGGCAGGCGCTCGTCGAGCGCGGGCAGCTGAAGTCTGGCGAAAAGGTGTTCATCCAGGCGGGTTCTGGCGGGGTTGGGACGTTCGCGATCCAACTCGCGAAATACCTGGGCGCGAGTGTCGCGACGACCACGAGCGCCGGGAACATGGAGATGGTGCGCGGGCTGGGCGCTGACGTCCTCGTGGACTATCAGAAGGAGGATTTCGAGGAAAAGCTCCAAGGGTACGACCTCGTCCTGCACAGCCAGGACGCCAAGACCCTCGACAAGTCGCTGCGCGTGCTGCGGAGCGGCGGGCAGCTCGTCTCGATCTCCGGACCTCCGGATCCGGCCTTCGCCGATCAGCTCGGAGCGCCCTGGTACCTGAAGCTCGTGCTCTGGTTGCTGAGCTTCGGGACCAGGCGGAAGGCGGCAAGCCTGAACACCGTGTTCTCGTTCCTGTTCATGCGGGCGAATGGCGCGCAGTTGCGGCAGCTCGGCGAGCTGATCGACGGAGGCCGCATCCGCGCAGTGGTGGACAAGGTCTTCCCATTCGCCGAGGTGAACCAGGCCCTCGCCTACGTCGAATCGGGCCGCGCGAAGGGCAAGGTCGTGATCAAGGTGAGGTAGGCACGACGGTGGGGCGCGCGCCCATCCGACCGCCGCTGCGGGCGGATGCCTGCCCAGGTGACCAGGGTGCGACGTTGGGACGGTGCCCCGGCCTCACCCCGGACCGGCGAGGAGCCCCAGCGACTCGGTGACGATGCGCTCGGCGTCCTGGACGCTCCCGTCGTGGAGCACCGTGAGATCCGGCCGCACCACCACGCACCAGCCGTGTGGCCCCACGCCCGGGACGAGCCTGCCTTCGAGGTCCTCGGCGTCGCCCTTTGCGCCGCGCGCGGCGATGTGCACCACGCGCCCGCCGGCGCCGGACCACCGGGCGAGCGCGGCCTGCGACAGATGCGCCGCGGGGTCCACGCCGAGGCCCACCAGCGCGAGGTCGCCGCCGAGCGCCTCGTCGCTCGGGAACACCTGGCCCGAGGGGTCGCGCACGAGCGCCTGGGGGAACCAGGTGCCGCGCAGTCCGCGCTCGCCCCCGCCCACGAACAGGCCCTCGGGGTAGGCGTTCTGGGGCTTCATCCCGAGCTCGTCGAAGAAGCGACGCCCGAAGGGCAGGCGTCTGAGGAGGGCCATGGTCCCGTGGACGGCGAGCGCCTTGGTGTGGCTCTGCGGCATCACGAGCTGGCCCATGAACTTCGCGAGGTCGATCATCTTCACGGCGTGGGGACGCCGCTCGTGGTCGTAGGACTCGAGCATCGACGCGGCGCCGCGGCCGCGGACGACCCAGGCGAGCTTCCAGGCGAGGTTCACCGCGTCGCGGAGGCCGGAGACGAGGCCTTGCCCGACGAACGGCGGGGTCACGTGGGCCGCGTCGCCCGCGAGGAACACCCGCCCCTTGCTGAACTGGCGGCAGGCGCGGGCGTGGAAGCGGTAGACCGCCTTTCGTTCGATCCGGATCGGTCGGCCCTTCGCCCACGGGGCGAGGAGCTGGGTGATCGTGGCGTCCGCCTCCATCTCCTGCCGGCTCTCCCCGGGTCGCAGCATGAACTCCCACCGCGTGCGCCCGCCGGGCGCGACCATGTGCGGGGTGGGCCGGTCAGGATCGCAGATGAACTCGACGTGGTCGATGTTGTCGGGGACGTCCAACGCGTCGACGACCAACCAGTCCTCCGCGTAGCTGTCCCCCTCGAACTCGAGACCGATACGTTGTCGCACCGCGCTGCTCGCGCCGTCGGCGCCGACGACGTAGCGTGCGCGCACCACGCTCTCCCCGCCGTCCGCCGTTCGCAGGGTCACGCGGACGGCGTCTCCTTCGTCCACGCAGTCGAGCATCTCGACGCTCGTGACCGCGCTGACCGACGGGTGGCCCTCGGCGTGCGCCCGCAGCGCCGCCTCGAGCTCCGGCTGGTAGAAGGTCACCAGCTTCGGGTGACCGTCCACGCTCCCGGCGGAGTTGATGGCGCCGAACTGTCCGAGCCTGGGGCTGTGCATGCGCACGAAGGGGATCGCCACCGTGGCGAACGCGCCTTCGGGGAGGCCTACACCCTGCAGGATGCGCAGCGCCTCGTTGCCGAGCGCGATCGCGCGCGGCGCCGTGTAGATGCCCGGCGCCTTGTCGACGACGAGCACGTGGATGCCCCACCGGCCGAGCAGCCCGGCGAGGGCGGCTCCGACCGGGCCGTAGCCCACGATCAGGACGTCCGGCTCGGGAGGGAGGCCGGTCATGGCGCCTCCGCGACGATGTGGTTGCGCTGGACCCCGAGGTCCATGCTCCCGTCCTCGGCGCCGATGTGCGCCTCCACGATGTCTCCCGGTCGCAGGTACTGGGTGCGCCGGGATTGGATCGAGAGGAAGATCTCCCAGCGCTTCTTCTCGGGGAGCAGCGCGGCGAGCTTCTGCATCGCCGGCGACGGCACGGAGAGGGCGCAGCCGGCGGGTGTGCCGGTCGAGAGGAGATCGCCCGGGTCGAAGTCCTGGACCTGCGAGAGCTCGGTCAGCGTTTCGGCGGGCCCGTACACGAGGTTCGCGGTCGTGTCGTCCTGGCGCACCGTCCCGTTGACGGTGAGGGTCAGGCGCAGCCGCCTCAGCGTGGCCACGTTCGACGCGTCGAGCAGCGTGAGATGAGGACCAACCGGGCCGAAGGTGCGGAACGACTTGCCCTTG
>SXNL01000224.1 GCA_005777185.1 Myxococcales bacterium | reverse complement strand
GCTCCCGCTCGCGTTCGTGGGCGCGGTGATCGCGCTGTTCGTGGCGAGGGTGTCCCTCGCGATGGGGGCGATGATCGGCCTCATCCTCCTCATGGGCCTCGTCACGAAGAACGCGATCCTCCTCCTCGACCGCGCGCTCGTGCGCGTCCGCGAGCACGGCGAGACGCCGATGCAGGCCATCCTCGAGGCTGGGCCCGAGCGCCTCCGGCCGATCCTGATGACGAGCGCGGCGATGATCCTCGGCATGCTCCCGACGGCGATCGCGAACGGCGAGGGGAGCGAGTTCCGGGCGCCGATGGCCATCGCGGTCATCGGCGGCGTCGTGAGCTCCACGCTCCTCTCGCTCGTCGTCGTTCCGGCCTTCTACCTGGGCATCGAGAACCTGAAGGCGCGCCTCGGAAGGTGGATCCGGGGGGGGGGCCACACCGACCTCGGCACCGAAGGTCGTACCCATCCCTGAGTCCTACGCGCGCTGGAAATCGTGCCTGCCTTGGAGGAATCTGGGGTACGGGCTTCCACAGGACCTGGAACGTACGCTGTAAGTAATGCTTCGAGGATTGCATCGCGTCATCGGATCCGGGGAGGGGTTGGAGGTCGCTTGAGGTCGAAACAAGAGAGGGACACGTCCCGGTCGCCGCCGTCCAGCCGGACGCTCAGGCCAAGCATTCGCGCGCGCACCGTCGCGGCCCACATGCTCCTCTGCCGGCGCTGCGGCGAGCTGGACGGTACGCTCATCGATGCCCACGACGATCGCGTGGACCGTCTGCAGAAGTGCGCCTGCCGCGCGGACCCGCCCGGGGCGCGTACGCGGTGGGTGTGGCCGAACTACGCCTTCAACACGGCGCTCGAGCTCTGCTTCTCGTGCGTCGCCGAGGTCGTCCACACCGGCCAGCTCGAGACCCCGCTTTTCTGCGCCACGTGCGCGCCGCTCGTAGAAGCACGGAATTCCACCCTCGCGATGGACGCGTCCGATGGGCCGGTGCTTCGCGCGCGGATCCCGATGTCCCGCCGCGAGGCCGAGGACGGTGAGGAGAGGCTCGGGAGCATGCGGGGCTCGGGCGTCGTACAGCGCAACCTCCTCATGGGCGCGATGACGCGTCTGAAGAGCCGACGACGCGAGCAGGTGCGCATGATCGCCGACGCGTGCTTCGAGGGCATGGAGCAGATCCCCATCGCCGACTTCCTGGCCGCGCTCGAGCGCGTCGTCGTACTCCACGCGGATTGCGTCGTCGGGCTCGATCGGCTGTTCGCCACGGACCGATCCAGCGATCCGCGCTCCTTCGACGCGGACGACGCGGCGCCCGAGTCGCAGCGCCGCATCGATCGCGTCCCGACGGACTACACGCTCGGTGGCGTCGCCCTCGACAAGGTCAAGACGCGGCCGTGACGTAGCGGCAGGCCCGCCGGACGCTTCCGGTGAGGGGCCAGGTGTACGGGAGGTCCTCCACGAGCGTGGCTCCGCGGACCTCGGGCGGCGCGTCCCGTGCCAGGAGCACCCACGTCGAGGCGGCCAGGCGGACCCCGAGGGCGAGCCACGCCGGCGGCGTGAGCGTGGCCCGGGAGATCGCGACGTCCCAGCCGCGATCCGGCAACGTCTCGCCGCGGACCGGCAGGAGCTCGAGCGGCCTGTCGACGAGCATCCCCACCCTCGCGCGGAGGAAGCTCGCGCGCTTCTGGAGCGGCTCGACCATCGTGACCGGCGCGTCGGCGCGGAGGATCGAGAGCGCGAGGCCAGGCGCCCCGGCCCCCGTTCCGACGTCCACGACCCGGGCCGCGGGCAGGATGCGGCTCGCGAGGACCCAGGCGTCGGCCAGCATGAGGTCGACGAGCTCGTCGTCGTCACGCGCCGCGGTCAGATCCATGCGGGCGTTCCAGACGGCGAGCTCGGCCAGCCAGGAGGCCGCGAGCCGCTCCCATCCCGGCGAGGGATCGAGGGCGAAGCCCTGCGCCAAGAGGCCCGACGCGAGCGACGCGATGCGGCGGTCACGGGACGTGGCCGTGAGCCGGGGGGCGACGGGACGGGCGGGGCCCGCGGGAGACGGCCGTCTTCGCGACATCGGGCGAGTATACGCTTATGATGGCGGGTCCCCGATGGCCGACGTCGACATGAGCCCGCTCGCCGCGCTGTGCACCCGGTACAGGCCCGGCGCCCGCCCGACGTGGACCGCGATGCCGGGTGGCGCGTCGACGCGGCGCTACTTCCGCGTGGACCTCGGCCATCCCGATCGCGCGATCGGGATGTTCGTGCCCGAGGGCGCGAAGCCCGAGGAGATCCACAAGGGCGCCGCCCCGGAGCGGTGGCCGTTCCTCGAGGTGCGCGATCTCCTGGCCGCCCACGCCATCCGCGTACCCGAGGTCTACGCCGACGACACCGAGCGCGGCTGGCTCCTGATCGAAGACCTCGGCGACGACACGCTCGCGGCGTACCTCCTCGCCCACCCCGCCGAGAGGGAGGCCCTCTACGCGCGGGCGGTGCGCGATCTCGCCCGCGCGCAGGCGGCGCTCCGGGGGGCGATCGCCGGCACCGTCGTCGGGGCCCGGAGCTTCGACTTCGACCTGCTGAGGTGGGAGATCGACCACTTCCGGGAGTGGGGCCTCGACGCCCGCGGGCGCGCGCTCTCCGCGGACGATCGCGTCCGCTTCGACGCGATCGGCGACCGGCTCGCGGCGAGGATCGCGCACCTGCCGAGCGGGTTCACACACCGCGATTACCAGTCCAGGAACCTGATGGTGAAGGACGGTGCCCTCGTGTGGATCGACTTCCAGGACGCGCTCGTCGGGCCGCGCGTGTACGATCTCGTGGCGCTGCTCAACGACAGCTACCAGTCGTTCGACCGGGCGTTCGTGGAGACGCGCGTCGGCGAGTTCGCGGCGGCGTGCGGCGTCGACGCCCGAGAGCTCGTGCAGGAGTTCGACCTCGTCACGGTGCAGCGCAAGCTGAAGGACGCGGGGCGGTTCGTGTTCATCGACCAGAAGAAGGGGAACCCCGCGTTCCTCCCGTTCGTCACCCCCACGATCCACAAGGTCCGGGCGTCCGTGCGACGCCTCGCGGACGCGAGGGCACCCGAGACCGACGACATGCGCGAGCTCGACGACATCCTCGCGCGGACGCTCGGGCCCGAGTACGCGACATGAGGGCCACGGAGAAGCGTCGCTGCGAGGTGAACGCGGCGGGGCTCGTCCTGCCGGAGCGGGGCGGCGAGGTGGTGCCTCTCTACAGCGGCGCGATGCACTACTGGCGCCACGCCCCGGAGGACTGGGAGCCCGCGCTCGACGCGATCCGGGCGATGGGGCTTCGGCTCGTGGAGACCTACATCCCCTGGGGCGTCCACGAGGTCGGCCCGGGCGACTTCGACTTCGGGGAGCGGCGGCCGCGTCTCGACGTCGCGCGCTTCCTCGAGCTCGCGCACGCGCGGGGGCTGTACGCGATCGTGCGGCCGGGCCCTCACATCAACGCCGAGCTCTCCTACTTCGGACTGCCGGAGCGCGTGGTTTGGGATCCCGACTGCCAGGCGCGCTCCCCGAAGGGAAACCCCGTCATCCTCCCGATCCTGCCGGTCGCCTTTCCGATCCCGAGCTACGCGAGCGAGAAGCTCCACGACGAGGCCGCTCAGTGGTTCGACGCGGTGGGCCGCCACCTCTCGCGGCTCCGCTGGCCCGACGGGCCCATCGTGATGATCCAGATCGACAACGAAGGCGCGATGTACTTCCGCGATGGGCCGTACGATCAGGACTGGCACCCCGACGCGATCCGGCTGTTCCGCGAGACCCTGCGGCGGAAGTACGAGACGATCGGCACCCTGCGCGCGGCGTGGAATGACCCGCGGGTCACCTTCGCGACGGCCGAGCCGCCCGTCCGCTTCGACGCGGCCCGCGCCTCCGACCTCGCGCCCCACCTCGACTGGATCGAGGCGAGCGAGGCGCTCCTGGCGTGGGCGATGGATCGGTTCAAGACCAACCTGGAGGCAGTCGGGCTCGGCGGCGTCCCCGCGTTCCACAACCTGCCCCCGGGCGAGGCGCTCACGGGGCTGAACCCCACACGGATCACGGGCGTGCTCGACTTCGTGGGGCTCGACTACTACCACCCCGCGAACCCGGTCCACCACGCGATCGTGATGCGGCGGACCACCGAGCTCGCGTCGCGCTGCGAGGGCCGGGGCGTGCCCGCCTTCGGCGCCGAGATGGGCGTGGGGTTCCCGATGTACTTCGCGCCCCTCGACGACGAGGACTCGCTCTACACGCTGATGTGCGCCCTCGGGTACGGGCTCCGGGGGTTCAACCTCTACATGGCCGTGGATCGTGACCGCTGGGTCGGCGCGCCGATCGACGCGCGCGGCGCGCCCCGGCCGCTCGCGGACGCGTACCGGGCCCTGACCGACGCGCTCGTCCGGACGCGGTTCCACGAGCTCCGGCGGCGCGCACCCGTGCGGCTGGTGGTGCCGCGCGCGCTCCGGAGACTCGGGAGGGCGATGCACGCGTTCGGGCCCGTGACGCCGGCGCTGTTCAACGTGCTCGGAGCCGGGTTCCGCGAGAGCTCGCTGGAGGACGACCTCGGGTTCGGCGAGGTGCCGACCATCGCCGCGGAGACCTTCCTGCGCACGTTCGAGCGCGCCCTGGTGCTGCGGGGCGTGCCCTTCGCGTACGCGGGCGGCGAGAGCTTCGACGCCAGCACGAAGGGCGCGGCGTGGATCGTGTGTCCCACGGCCGGCGGCATCAAGCCGGAGCTGCTCGAGCGGCTGGTGGAGGCGCGCGCCCGCGGCGCCGTGGTCACGATCGGCCCACAGCTCCCCGCGCGGGACGGCGCGATGCGCGAGGTCGCGCGTGCCTTCGATCCGCGCGGCGTCGAGGTCGAGCCGCTCGACGACGCCGCCCGGGCGGACGCCCTGGTCGCGAGGCGGATCGCGGAGCTCGGCCTCGTGACCTACCCGTGCACGCCAGACGAGGTCTACGTCTCGGTGCACGAGGACGCCACGGGCGCGCCGCGCGCCATGTTCGTGATGAACCCCGCCCGCGAGCCCGTCCTCGCCCGCGTCGCCGCGGCAGGGATCGGCGAGCTCGTCGATGTCGTGCTCCACGGACCACGCGCGGGGCACCGGTTCGCCCCGAGCATGGGGGCCTTCGAGATCGAGGTGCCGGCGCGGACGGCGCGGATGTTCGCGGTCGAGGGGTGAGTGCGCGGCCTCCGACGGATCCTCTGCGGCCTCCTCGTCGTGCTCGCCATCATGCCGTTCGCGCGGCCGGCGCGCGCTGTGAGCGATCCGCGCCTGCTCTACCAGACGATCGACACGCCCCACTTCCGGGTGACGTACTACTCGCAGACGGAGCCCGTCGCGCGCCGGGTGGCCGACGTCGCGGAGTCGATCTACGAGGAGATGGCGCTCGCCGTCGGGCACCACACGACGGAGCGGACGGAGATCCTGCTCACCGATCCCGACGGGGCGAACGGATCTGCGTCGGCGATCCCCTACAACGCGGTGCGGCTGTACGTGACGGCGCCGGACGACATGTCGCCGCTCGCCGACGTCGACGACTGGTACCTCGCGCTCGTCACGCACGAGTACACGCACGTGCTGCACACCGGGCAGACCCACGGGATCCCCGCGATCATGAACGCCGTCCTCGGGAAGACGATGGCGCCCAACCAGGTGCAGCCGCGATGGCTCCTCGAGGGGCTCGCCGTGCACCACGAGTCGGCGCGGACGAGCGGCGGTCGCCTGCGCTCGGCCATCTGGGACATGTACATGCGCACCGACGTGATCGAGGACAACGTCGCCACCCTCGACCAGATGTCGAACATGGTGCGGCGGTGGCCGCAGGGGAACCTCTGGTACCTCTACGGCTCGCAGTTCGTGCGCTGGATCAGCGACACGTACGGGGAGGACGCCCTGCGCCGCATGACGCACGACTACGGCGGCCGCCTCGTCCCGTGGGGGATCAACCGATCGGCGCGGCGTGCCACGGGGCACACGTTCGAGGAGCTGTATCCGGCGTGGGTCGAGAGCATGAAGCGCCGGTACGACGCGCAGCTCCGCCAGGCAGGCGCGGGCGCGGGCGGCTTCCGGGAGGGTGTGCGGCTCACCCACTCCGGGCAGATCGCCCTCTACCCCAGGTTGGTTCCACCCGCGGCGTGGCGCGAGCACCAGGGGAAGGTGATCTACTTCCGCGACGACGGCGTGGATCGGGTCGGGTACTGGGCGCTCCCGCTCGTCCGCGACGCGCGGGGGGTGGTCACCGGCGCGGTCGAGAAGGAGAGGCGGCTCGTCGCCCGGACCAACGGCGACTCGTACGGCGACTTCTCGCCGGGCGGGGCGTTCCTGTTCAGCTCCACCGACGTCTACAACTCGGTGTTCACATTCGACGATCTCTTCACGATCCGTTCCGGCCTGGAGGCGCCGGACGGGTACGAGCCGGGACGCACCCGGCTCACCGAGGGCTTCCGCGCGAAGCATCCGAGCGTGAGCCCGGACGGGCGGCGCGTGGTCTTCGTGACGAACCACCGCGGGACGCGCCACCTCCGAATCGCGGACGTCCTCGGAGATCCCGCGCGGGACATCGCCAACACGCGCTCGCTCGTGCCGAGCGAGCCGTTCGAGCAGATGTACACGCCTCGGTGGTCACCGGACGGGACGCGCGTAGCCGTCTCGTGGTGGACGCGCGGCGGCTACCGCGACATCCGCGTCGTCGACGTCGCGAGCGGCAAGTGGGTGGAGATCGCCCACGATCGCGCGCAGGACGGCGCGCCCTCGTGGTCGCCGGACGGGCGGTACGTGCTCTTCCACTCGGATCGGACCGGGATCTACAACCTGTTCGCGTGGGAGGTGGCCACCGGTCGCCTCTTCCAGGTGACGAACGTGCGGACCGGCGCGTTCGATCCGGAGCCGTCGCCGGACGGCAAGACGCTGATATATGTAGGATACACTAAAAAGGGCTTCGACCTCTTCGCCATGCCGTTCTCGCCCGAGGCGTTCGTCCCCGCGGAGGCCTACGTCGACGACCGACCCTCGCCGCCCATCGTGAGGCCCGGTGGGCCCTGGGTGCCGAGGCCCTACGCGCCCCTCCAGACGCTCCTGCCGCGCCGGTACTCCGTCAGCGTCGCCCCGGGCGTGTTCGGGGAGTACGCGGCCTCGGTCCTGGTCGCGGGGAGCGACATCGCCTCGCTGCACACGATCACGGCGTCGGCGACGACCGAGCTCGAACGGCCGGAGGTCCAGGGTGTGGTGAGCTACGCGTACGCGCGCCAGTTCGCCGACGTCGCGGTCTCGGCCTACCGCAACGTCACGCCACGGTACAGCTACCGCGTGGGCAAGGCGACGGCCCCGGCGGTGCAGGAGAACACGGGCGTCACGACCGCGCTCGCCTTCCCCATCCCGGGCGAGTTCGAGGCCCAGAACCTGGCCATCTCGTACTCGCTCGGGCGCATCGCCGGCGATCAGCCGATGCCGCTCGCTGCGATCAACCCCTACGACACGCCCACCCTCCCCTTCCGCGGGATGATCGGTTCGGTGCACCTCGGATACACGTATACCAACGTCGAGCGGTACCCGTTCGCGATCAGCGCCGATCGCGGGATGACCTTCACGGCGAGCATGGACATCACCGATCC
The DNA here is from genome assembly GCA_005777185.1 of Myxococcales bacterium. Taxonomy (GTDB): domain Bacteria; phylum Myxococcota_A; class Polyangia; order Polyangiales; family Polyangiaceae; genus SXNL01. The sequence continues at coordinate 15,102 of SXNL01000224.1, read as the reverse complement.
ATGGCTCGCCAGCGACTTCGCGGGGTGGGCGGTGAGCACGAACCTCACGCGCTACGTCCGCGTGCCGTTCGTGGAGCGGCACGTGCTCGCGCTCCACGGCGGGGCGGGCATGGCGGGCGGCTCCTTCCCGGGCCACTCGGCGTTCTACAACACGGGCTACGTCGATCTCCCGATCGCCGACGTCCTCCGCAACCAGCTCATCCAGGGCGGCTTCACCCTGCGCGGGTACTCGGTCGTGGCCGCCGCCGGCCGCATGTACGCCCTGACGAACACCGAGTACCGCTTCCCGATCGTGAACGTGGACCGCGGGATGTCGACCCTCCCCGCGTTCCTGAACCGGGTGTCCGGCACGCTGTACGCCGACTGGGGCACCGCCTTCGACGACGCCAACCTCGCGAGGTTCAAGCTCGGGACGGGCGCGGAGATCGTCCTCGAGACCCTGCTCGGCTACTACGCGCCCTTCACGTTCCGGACCGGGTTCGTGCGCGGCTGGCACTCCGGAGGCCTCGACAAGGTGTACTTCGTGGCCGCCGTGCCGTTCTGACGGCCGGGGCGAGGCACGGCGAGCGGGCGGGGCTCCTCGTCAGCTCCAGAAACTTGCCTGGCCGCCCGGCCTTCGGGTAGGGGTCGAGCATGCGAAGGACCCTCGCCGTGGCACTGTCGTGCGTCCTCCTCGCCGGGTGCCTCGGGCAGTCGCGACCCGCCCGGATGCAGGAAGTCGCGAGCGACTTCAACGTCAACACGCGCTTCGGGCGCACCGAGCTATCGGTCGAGCGCGTGGCCGAGAGCTACCGCGCGTCGTTCGTGGAGCGTCACAAGAAGTGGGGCGGCGACATCCGCATCTCCGAGGCGGACCTGGGCGGGGTGAAGCTCGTGGGCGAGAGCGACGCCCAGGTCAGCGTGCGCTTCGGGTGGTGGCGCGCCGACGAAGGGGACCTCAGGGTCACCGTGGTTCGCCAGACGTGGCGTGACAAGAAGGGCTCGTGGGTCCTCGTGGGTGAGGAGCGCGTCGACGGCCACGAGGGCCTGTTCGGCGAGGCGCCCGCGCGTCCCGCCGCGGACGTCGCGCGGGCGGCCACGCCGCAGAAGAAGCCGGCGCGGTTCGCCACGATCCGCATCGGCGAAGGGCGCGAGCAACCGGACGAGGAGATCGACGAGTCGGCCCCGCCGACGATCCCGCTGCCTCGCTCGACCGCGCCCTGATCGGGCGTCAGGCCTTCGGTGCGGGCGTCTTCTTCGCGACAGGCTTCTTGGCCGCACCCTTCTTCGCGCCGGCTTTCTTCGCGGGCTCGCGCCGCTTCGCGAGGCGCTCCTTCTTCTTGGCCTGCGCCTTGCGCCGCTTCATCTTCATCGAGTTACGCCGGTCGAAATTTCCCATGGGGGCGACGTATCCCAGAAAGGACCACGGCGTGTCAACCACGACCCGGGCAACGTCCGGAACGCGTCCCGGCGACGGACAGCGAGCACGAGGGGAGCCCTCGGACGCTTCGTCTCACCTCGGCGAGCGCCCAGGGGCCTCTCGGCCCCTCGTGCTCAACCGGTGTTCTCGCTCTCCGCGACCGCGTCCTCGCGGCTGCGCACCTCGAGGCGGTAGCGGCTGTTGATCGTCTCGATGTAGAAGACCTCGCGCCCCGCCATGCGGAGGACGCGCTTCACCGGCGTGGTGACGTACTCGTGCATCCCGTCCGGGAACTCGATGACGACCACGGAGCCCTTCCTGGGTGCGCGGACCAGACGTCCTACGACTGCGCGTGAGCCTTTCCCCAGCTTGCGAAGGACGACTTCCACATGAGAGACTCTAGCATCCGCGTGGGGTGGGTCTAGTGTTCGTATCGAAAAGCGAAAACGAATGCGCCCGGGGCGTCGCCCGGGTGGCGCGCGGGTTCCCCCGTCCGCCCGGCGCGACTCGACCGCAGCGCCAAGACCGCCACCTCAAACCATCGTATTGCTTGATGTTTTGGCCGGCGAGCACACAGGTCGGACACACGCATACCTGGCTGCGCGCCGGACCTCGTCGCGGAAGCTGGCGGGGTAGCCGCGCGCGTGGCTCTCGTGTAAGTCGGCCGCATGACGCAGCACGGCGAGCACCTGTCGTTCGGGATGAAGGCGTCGTCCGTCGGCCGGCGCGGCTGCGTCGAGATCGTGTGCGGCTCGATGTTCAGCGGCAAGACCGAGGAGCTCTTGCGCCGGATGAAGCGCGCGCGGCTCGCGAAGCTGAAGGTGATGCTCTTCAAGCCGCGCGTGGACGATCGGTACGACGAGGTCAAGGTGGTGAGCCACGAGGGGCTAAACGCGGACGCGATCCCGGTCGCGAGCGGAGAGGAGATCCTCGCGCTCGCGCGGCCGGACGAGATCGCCGTCGTGGGGATCGACGAGGTGCAGTTCTTCGACCAGGCCATCGTGCCCGTGGTCGAGTCGCTGGCGAACCGTGGCGTGCGGGTGATCTGCGCGGGACTCGACCAGGACTACCGCGGGCTGCCGTTCGGGCCGATGCCCTCGCTCATGTGCATCGCGGAGTTCGTGACCAAGCTCCACGCGGTGTGCACCCAGTGCGGCGCGCCGGCCTGCCGGTCGCAGCGGCTGCTCGCCACGGAGGGGCAGCTCTTCGTGGGCGGCTCGGCCGCCTACGAGGCGCGGTGCAGGCAGTGCTTCGTCGCCGGGGTGATCCCGTCCTGATCCGCACGCGGTTCGCTCCGTCCCCCACGGGCGATCTCCACCTCGGCGGAGCGTGGGTGGCGCTCGCGTCGTGGCTGCTGGCGCGCCGCGCGGGCGGACGCACGGTGCTGCGCATGGAGGATCTCGACACGCCCCGCGTACGGGCAGGCTCGGCGGAGAGGATCCTGGAGGCTCTCGCGTGGCTCGGGCTCGACTGGGACGAGGGGCCGCGGGAGGGGGGGCCGCACGCGCCGTACACGCAGTCGGAGCGCCTCGCGCTGTACGCGGAGGCGATCGCGGAGCTGGAGCGCCTGGGGCTCCTGTACGCGTGCGACTGTTCACGCAAGGAGATCCAGGCCCGGACGAGGGAGGCGAACGACGCGAGGGAGGCGAGCGACGCGAGGGAGGCGAGCGCGCCGCACGGGGCAGAGGCCGTCTACCCGGGCACGTGCCGCGACAAGGCGTCGACGCGGGCCTTCAAGCGCGAGCCCGCGCTGAGGCTGCGCGTGCCGGCGTCGTCGCACGTCTCGTTCGAGGACGGCGTGCAAGGGCCGCACGAGGCGGACGTGACCCGCGAGGTCGGGGACTTCGTCCTGCGGCGCGCGGACGGCTTGTTCGCGTACCAGCTCGCGGTCGTCGTCGACGACTGGAGGATGGAGATCACGGACGTGGTGCGGGGCGCCGACCTGGTTCCGTCGACCGCGCGGCAGCTGCTCCTCGGGGACCTCCTGGGGGCGCCTCGCCGGAGGTACTGGCATGTCCCGATGGTCGTGCTGGAGAGCGGGGAGCGCCTCGAGAAGCGGGCGTTTCCGAGGAGCGTACTGCAGCTGCGCGAGGCGGGGGACCGCGCCGAGTCGATCGTCGGTGTCCTCGCGGAGGGCCTCGGCGTTGCGTCCGACGCGTCTCCGACGACGGCCAGCCGGCTCGCGGCCGCGTCTGCCTGGAGGCCTCGGCGGGACGCGTGGCGCGTTCCGCCGGCGCTCCGGTAGGGCGTGTCGCGACCGGTCGACTACCGCCGCAGCGAGAGCGCCGCCCTCCGCCCCCGCGCCCTCCACGCGCGCAGATCCTCCGTGTACAGGAGGACACGCGCGGGGTCCTCCCCCGAGACGTCCCGCGCCTCGCCGGGATCCTGGGTCAGATCGAAGAGCGTCGCCTTCCCGCTGTCCTCGTCGGCGATCAGCTTCCACCTCCCGTCGCGGAGCGCGAGGAGCTCGCTCGACTGGTCGGCGAAGAACCGCACCACGTGCGGCGTGCCCGCGAGCAGGCTCGTGCCCTGCCATCCCGCCGGCGCGTCGAGCCCCGCGAGCGCCGCGATCGTCGGCGCCACGTCCACGAGGCTCGCCACCTGGGGGGCCCGCACCGCGCTCGTCGTGATCCCCGGGAGCACCACGACGAGCGGCACGTGCATGTTCTCCTCGTAGGCGTACATCGTGTGCGCGAAGTTCCCCGGGTGCTGCAGGAACGCCTCGCCGTGATCGCCGTGGATCACGACCAGCGTGTCCTCCCACACGCCTCGGTCCTCGAGGCCGCGGACGAGGGCGCCGAGCGCGAGGTCGCCTCGGAAGAGATCGCTCTTGTACCGCTCGAGGTCCGTCGCCTCGCCGAACGGGCGAGGGCCCTCGCCCGGCGTCTCGTAGGGGTGGTGGCCGGAGATCGGCATGTACGTCACGAAGAGCTTCTCGCCCGGCTTCCGCGCGTCGAAACGCGCGAGGACAGCGTCGGCCGTGGACCGGTCGTCGGTTCCGAAGCTCGAGAAGTGCTTGCCGCGGATCGTCATCGCGTCGGCGAGCGTGCCGAAGCCGCGATCCCGGACGATGTCGTGCATGCCCAGGTAGGCGAAGTGGCCCGAGTGGTAGAGAGCCGTCCCGTATCCGGCGCGCGCGAACACCTCGGCGAGCGACGTGCACGGGCGGTTCCTCGCCGCGTAGTCCGACGCGCGCGTGTGCGGCACGGGGTGGGTCGAGCAGAGCATCGAGTGGAGACCCTTGATGCTCTCGGGGTAAGCCGCGTGGGCGTCCTCGAACACGAGGCCCGACGCGGCGAGGCGCGTGAGGTTGGGCATGGGGTCGTCCTTCGCGCCGTACGGCGCGAGGTAGCGAGCGCCGGTGGACTCGAGGATGATCCACAGGACGTGGCGGCCTCGGGCGGCGCCCGAGAGGTGCTCGAGATCGAGCGCGCGGCCGGACGGAACGATCTCCGTCACCGCCCCCTCGTGGCGCGCCTCGCTCCCGCGGACCCGCGTCCGCGCGAACGAGGACCGGATCCACGCCGTCCGCGCCAGGGCGACGCACGGATCGCGGTGGAGCCCGAGCGTGTCGGCGCGCGTGCCCGCCCACGCACCCGCGACGGCGAGGAGCGCGGCGCCGATCGCGAGCGGGAGCACGCGGACGCGCCCGAGCGCGCCGTACCGTGGCAAGAGGACGAGCAAGCCCGCGAGGAGCACGACCGCGGCGACGTTGACGGGCGTCGCGTACGCGCGGATCGAGTCCCCGAGCTCGGATCCCGCGGCCTCGACCATGGCGCTCGTGGGCGGAGTCCCGAGGACGCGGGCCATCGGCACATGCAGGGCGGCGTAACCGCCGACCACGGCGTAGACCGCCCACGCGACGCCCTCCCGCCCGCGTCGCCACCTCGCTCCCCGGCGCGAGACGAGGCGCGACGAGGCCAGGTCGAGGAGCACGATCACCGCCCACACGACGGGCTCTTCACGGAACACGGCCAGCACGCCGAGGGGCCCGAGGCGCGCGCCGTCCGCCGCGCGCAGGGCGAGCAAGATCGCCTTGGCGAGGAGGAGCACGATGCCGAGCGACAGCGCGCGCTGCCTCACGGGGCCCCCCGCGGACCGGGCGCGAGGGCCTCGCCCATCTGGAAGACCGTCCCGATCGCAGGGGCGAAGGTGCCCGTGAGCACCGGGGGAAGGAGCGTCACGACGGTCGAACCGAAGGAGAAGTGGCCGATCTCGTCCCCCTTCGCGACCCCCCGCTGGAGCGGGATCGCGCCTGGCTGCTTCACGTCGTCGATCCCGCGGACGTGGATGCCGCCCACCACGCTCGCGGCGACCATGACCATCAGGATCTCCGGACCCGCAGACGTGCGGAGGCGCAGGACCGCGCGCTCGTTGCGCTCGTACACGCGATCGATCCGGTCGAGGGCGTCCTCGTTCTGGGGGAAGAAGCGGCCCGGGATCCAGCGGACGTCCACGATCTCGCCCGCGAGCGGCGCGTGGACGTAGTGGTAGCCCTTCGGCCGAAGGAACAGCGTCAAATACACACCGCCCGCGAACGGCGAGAGATCGAGATCGTGGCGGCCCCCGCCGTTCACGAGCCGATCGAGCGACATCGGCCGGCCCTTCACGGCGATGCGTGATCCATCCGCGATGGCGCCGGCGCCCATCACCGTGCCGTCGACCGGCGCGACGAGGCCGTCGCCGATCGGCCGCGCGCCGGGGCGGAGGCGGCGGAGGAAGAAGTCCTCGAGCGAGTCGTAGCGGCGCGGCTCGAAGTCCGAGAGATCGATCCCGTCCCGCCGGACCCAGGCCCGCGTCGCCGCGTCGACCAGCCACGCGGGTCGCTCGACCCGGGCCGCCCGGGCGCACGCCCCGTTGATCGCCCGGTGCGGGAAGAGCGCGTACGCGCGGAGGAACGGCGCCGACCGGATCACGGGGCCTCGCGGGAGAACAGGGTGAGGCGCTTCAGGAAGAACCAGGAGACGTGGCTCGTGGCGCGCGCCGCCCGGGGAACGGCGGAGAAGATCCAGTCGTGCACGACGACGGCGGCGTTCTCCCGCGTGGCCCGGGCGACGAGCGCGCCGTCCCCGGCGAACGCCAGCGGGAAGATCACGACGTCGAAACCACGGTGGCGCTCCGGATCGAACCACGCGACGTCGACCTCGGGCGGGGGCAGGGCGCGCGCCGCGAAGAAGCGACCGAGAGCGGCCACGCTGGTCGCCGAGCCGTCGATGACCAGGATCCGCGCGTCGGGGAACAGGCGGCGGAACACGAGGGCGGTGCGCGGGAACATTCCCCCGCCCACGATCGCGACCGAACGTGTCCTCGGGGCGTCGAGCGGCAGCCGCGCGAACGCCGCGACGTGGCGCTCGAGGACCCAGGCCTGGAGGGTTCGCGAGCCGAGCACCCCGCGCTCCAGCGCGCCGAGTAACATGCACTTTACATACGATCGCTCCGTCCACCGCAAGAGCGGCGCGCGCGCGCTCGTGCGGCGGGGGCTGGCGGCGACGGTCGGCAGGAGCGTCCAGTGCGTGCCGGGCGAGAGGTGGTGCTCGGCGTGGTAGCCGTCGTTGAACCAGAGCAGGTTGTACAGCCACCCGCGGTGCGTGACGCCGCTCTCGTGGAGCGGACCCGGATCGCCGTGGTGCTCGAAGTAGCCCTGCACGCGCGCGAGCGCCATCCCGAGGGCGAACCCCGGGACGATGACGAGCAGGGTGGCGCGGAGGGAGACCACGGCCATTCCGGCCAGGACCGCCGCCACGAGCGCGATCTCGAACGCGATCCGATCCTTGCGCCGCGCGCGGAAGGGCGCGCGCTCGCCCGCGTGGTGCCAGAGGTGGCGCTCCTTCCAGAGCGTCTGTGGCACGAGCAGCACCGCCGTGAGGTAGAGCGAGAAGGCCTGGTTCAACCGGCGTGACGCGAAGAAGGGCCTGTGCAGGAACAGGTGCGAGACCGTGTTCGAGATCCAGACGGTGCCGAGCCCGACGAGGATCGCGGCGGGCACCGTCCAGACGCCTCGGGGCCCCGTCGCGAGGACGCCCGCGGGCAGCGCCGCGTACGCGAGCCCGAGCGCGAACGGCCACGCGTCCCTGGCCGTCGTACGGAAGACGGATCGGGATCGCGGCCTCGCGAGGTCGATCGCGCCGGACGTCATCGCCACGGTACGGACCTCAGCGGCGGCGCCGGGACAGGCGGCGACCGGCGCCGAGCGCGACGAGCGACGCCGCGGCGAGGAGGCCCGCGCTCGCGAAGGGGACCGGGGCCGCGTGGCACCCGCCGCTCGATTTCGGCGCGGGGGACGTCGAGGTCGGCGTCGGAGCGGCGCCGGACGTGCCACCCGAGGAGGACGAGGAGGAGGACGACGACGACGACGCGCCCGAATCGGGGACGACGGGCGCCGCCGCATCCACGCCCGCGTCGGCCGGCGGGATCTCCTTGTAGTTCTGGAGCCCGTCGCACACACCGAGCGCGAACGGCGTCTTCTGGACGCCGGTGCCGAGCTCGTACGTGTCCGGGCTCGCGGGCGTGGTGCCCTTCGCCCGGACGGTTCCCGGCGGCACGCTGAGCTGCCCGAAGCCGGCGCAGCTCTTGGTGCCGATCACCGACTCGATGTCCGCCCACTGGAGGCGACACATCGCCTCGTCGCCGGCTTTGCATTGAAAGTACATGTATCCGGGCGCCGGCGGGGCATAGGTGCTCCCGCCCTTGCTGAGCGCGAACACGCCGTCGATCTGGACGATCGTCGCGTTCGCCTTGTCCGGGCTGTACGTGACCTTGTCGACGCGCGCGTACGTGCCGAACGGATCGCTGGCCAGGGCGGGAGAGGCGAAGAGGCCGAGGACGGCGGCCGCGGCGCAAGGGAGGAAGAGGCGAGCTTTCATCGTGTTCTCCGGGGGTTCGGGTTGTCGTCAATGAGCAGGAGGCGTGCCACCGCGATCGAGGAGCGATTTTCGCGGAAAGCACCTCGGGTGGTTCACGCCGGTCGCCCGCAGGTTGCCGGCCGGTTACCAGTGTACGATGAACGCCGAACGTGCGCCCGACCTACCTCGCCCTGTTCCTCGCGATCCTCGGGACGGGCATGGGCCTGCCCGTCCCGGAGGACGCTGCCGTGCTGACCGCCGGCGCCGTCGGGGGCGCGGACGGGCTCGCGTGGGGCCCGCTGCTCGCGACGTGCATGACCGCGGTGCTCCTCGGCGACCTGTTCCTGTACGGCGTCGGGTGGGCGCTGCGGAGGGGGCGTGACGCCTCCGGATGGCTTCGCCGCGTGTTCCCGGACGCCCGCGTGAAGCAGGGGGAGGACGTCCTCCGCCGACACGGTGACCTCGCGATCGTGATCGCGAGGTTCGTGATGGGCGTGCGGGGGGTGGTGTTCGTGGCGGCGGGGGCGCTCGGGCGGCCGATCACGCGGGTGATCGTCGTGGATCTCGCCGCCGCGGCGGTGCACGTGCCGCTCCTGCTCGTGATCGGCCGCGTCTCGGGCGACCAGCTCGGGCGCGTGACCGCATCCCTGGAGCACGGGGAGGTCGTCGCCATCGCGCTCGTCGTGGCCGGAGCGTCTGCGGCGTTCTCGCTGCCGCGCCTCTTGCTCCGTCTCCGTCAGCGCAGCGCGAAGTAGACGCCCCCGCCCATGCTCGCGAGCGCGAGCAGCGCCCAGATCGCCCATTGCACCCACGGGCGGCCAGGACGCGCGCGGGCAGGTGCGGGCACGGACCGCGCGCCGGACGACGGTGGGGCGGACCTCTTCGTCCCGCGCGCGCGGTCGGAGGGCCTCGGCTCCGACGACCCGGCCGGAGCCTGGATCGCGAGGAGCGTCGTGTCGAAGGACCCGTCCACCGCGGGCGGCGGCGCGTTCTTCGTCTCGTGGACGGCCGGCAGCGTGCGCGCGAAGGCGTCGGTGCCGGGGGGATTCGCGAGGAAGCGCCGAGGTGCGATGGCCTCGGTGTCGTCCGGCACCGCCCGCGCATGTTCCAGCGCGGCCGCGAACGCCGCCGCGGTCGCGTACCTGTGCTCCGGGCTCTTGGCGAGGGCATGCAGGATGACCGCCTCCAGTGCCGGGGAGATCGCGCGGTCCCGCGCGCGCTCGCGGGGAGACTCGGGCGGCGTGGTCATGTGCTCGGTGAGCACGCTGAGCGCCGTCCGCGAGCGGAACGGCACCGATCCGGTGCACAGCTGGTACAGGAGGACGCCCGCCGCGTACACGTCTGCCCGGGCGTCGGGCTCGTCGCCCCGGGCCTGTTCCGGCGACATGTACTCCGGGGTCCCGAACACCATGTTGTTCATCGTGAGCCCGGTCGTCCCGGTGCCGCCCGTGAGGATCTTGGCCATGCCGAAATCGACCACGAAGACGTGCTCGCCACCCTCGAGGAGCACGTTCCCAGGCTTCAGATCGCGGTGGACGACCCCCTGCCCGTGGGCGCACGACAGCGCGGCGAGCACCTCCAGCATGATCTCGACGGCGCGCTCGTGGCGGGGGGGCTCCTCCTCGAGGAGCCTCTCGAGCGACACGCCACGCACCTTGGGGAACGCGATGTAGAGGAGGCTCACGTCCGGCGCCGCCGGATCCGGGGCCTCCCCCGAGTCGAGGACGGGGCACACGTGGCGACCCTCGAGGCGCCGCAGAATGGCGGCCTCACGGGTGAACCGGCCCCGGATCTGGCGGTCCCCGGCGAGCGCGGGGTGGATCACCTTCAGGGCGACGGGCTCGCCGTCCTGGACGCGGACCGCGTCGAAGACGGTGCCGGTGCCGCCCTCCCCCAGGACGCCCTCGATCCGGTAGCGGTCGTGGATGGTCTGACCCAGGCGGCGGCTCGACGACGACGACACGCGCTGGCCAGGTCCGTCCATCCGCCGCCACCATACCAGACGGGCGAATCCCCCGAAAACTGGGCCTCGCCCCGGTGCGTGGGCCACACTTTCCCGATGGAAACGCGGGGCACCGCGCGCGTGTCGACCCGGCTGGCCGTCGCCGTGCACGGCGTGGACGACGAGCCGAGCATACGACCCGGGAACATCAGCACGACCGGCGTGTACTTCGAGTCCGATCGCGAGGTCGGCGCGGTCGGCTCGGTGCAGTGGCTGTACCTCGCCACGGTCGACGGCGAGCGGACGATCGAGATGATGGCGTACGTGGTCCGCGTCGTGGAGGTCATCGACGTCGGCAGCCGCGTGCGCGGCGTCGCGCTCCACTTCATGCCCGGCAACCAGCAGCAGGTGGGCGAGCTGCAGGAGTTCGTCGACCACGTCCTCCAGACGGGGGGCGAGATGGCGCGACGGGACCACGCACGTCTCCGGGCGTGGGCGGACATCGACACGGCACGACCGGTGCCGCGCGCCGTCCACGCGGCCGGGCTTCACCTCGAGACGACATGGCCCTTCGCGCCCGGCGACGCCGTGGAGCTCGAGATCGTGACGCCGGACGCCGTGCACACCCTCCGGCTGACGGGCCGCGCCGTGGACATCGTGCGCGCGGAGGAGCGACGCGACGGGAAGCCTCGGTGGCGGGTCGAGGTGAGCGTCGAGCACCGAGCCGGCTCGCGCGCGGGGGCGACGTCCCGGCCGCCGCCGAGCGCGCGAACGGCGGGCACGGCGCGGCTCATGGACTCGGATCCGCCGTTGCCGCCGCCCTCGCTGAACTCGAGCGTGCTCCTGGAGCGCGAGCTCGATCCCGAGCACGACGCGGAGATGGTCTCGAGCACGCTCGAGCACCTCCTCGCGGCGATCCTCGGACCGGACCACGTGGAGCGGCGCGGGCACCGGAAGCACCTGTCGGGGCAGCTCGATCGCATCCGGCTGCCCACGGTGCTGTCGCTGTTCGAGATGGAGGCGCTCAGCGGGAAGCTCGTCGTCACGCACGGCGACGAGACCGTCAAGCTGTATGTGCTCGACGGGAACATCGTCGACGTCGAGCCCCTCGGGCTCGCCCCCTCGCATCGGGACGCCGTCGCGCGCCTCCTCATGTGGAGCGAGGGGTCGTTCGAGTTCGTGCTGGAGCGGGTGGACCGCCCGGATCGGCTCAGGATGGGGACCACCGCGCTGCTCCTCGATCTCGCGAGGGAGGCGGACGAGGCCGGGAAAATGCCGTAACCTGACCAGACCCCTCCCATGGACATCGCCAAGGTTCGAGACGCGCTGAGGACGCTCAACGGGGCACGCGACGCTCATCCCGACGTCGAGCGCGTGCTGCAGGACCGCTGGCGCGCCGGCTCGCGGGCCAGGGGCTCGCTCCCCGACGTCCTTCCGGCGTCCATCAGCGCCGCGGCCGACACCTTCACGGCGGCCATCGCGTCCGTGACCCACAACAAGGACGGCGTCACCGCGCTGGCGGCGATGTTCCAGGAGCCCGCGGGGGACATGCTGCTCGCGTGGTGCGGCGCGAGCACCCTGGACCGCGACGTCTCGCTCGCTACCCTGCTCGTGGCGGCGGCGGGCACCCCTCGCCTGGCCGAGCGCGCGGCCACGATAGCGCGCGACCGCGTGGTCGAGGGGCCGCTCCTCGACGCGCTCGCGTGCACGGCCCTCCTCGGCGACGGCGCGGAGCTCGAGAAGCCCGCGCACGCGCAGGTACGCGCGCGGCTGCAGATCCTCTTCTGGGAGGCGGGCGCCAGCGCGCTCGAGGTGCCGGATCTGGGCCCGTGGCTCTGGGGCTCCAGCGACGCCTTCCGCCTCCTCGTGGAGGAGCCCGCGCGTGGCAGCCTGCGCGGGCGCGTCGTCGCGGCGCGGTGCCTCGAGGTGACCGTGGGCGGAATGCCGACGGACGACTCGCGGGGATTCGACCGCAACCTCCGCGTGCTTCAGCCGCTGCTCCTCCACCCCGAACCCCTCGTCTGGATCCACGCGGCGCGCGCGCTCGGCCGCCTCACCGGCCCCTTCGAGCAGGTGCAGGGCACGCTCCTCGACTGGGCGCAGGGAGAGTCACCGGTCCTCAAGCAGCGGGCCACCACGGCCGTCGCGTCGATGCCGGCGAGACGCCTGACGGCGCTCCCGGCCGCCCTCCTCGACGACATCATCAAGCACAGCAAGGACGCCTGGGTGCTCGCCGCCGTCGCCGCGGCGACGCCCTACCTGTTCCGATCGCGCGAGGTGTGGGACCGGCTCGCGAGGCGCATCCTCGCGGGCGACGGCGGCGCCGTGTCGGCGCGTGCGCTCGCGAAGGGTCTCGCGACGATGTGGCGCCGCGGCGGCCGTCACCCCGACGTGGAGGCACCCCTCCACACCCTGAGAGAGATGGCGCGCCGGGCGGAGGCCAGGTCGCTCGACGACGCCCGCCGCTGGCTCGAGATCATCGGCGTGACCGACGCGATCGAGGGCGCCGAGCGCGATCCTTTGGACCTCGAGCTGGGCATCGAGAACCTCACGCGGATGGCCGCCCAGTACGACGACGAGGAGGCCGACGCACGCGCGGAGCGCTTCGCCGCCTCGCTCGCCGTCGCGTTCAAGGACGCCTACGCGCTCGCGCTCGATCCGAAGCGGCGGCTCCGACAACGCGCGGCAGCCATCAACGCGATCGAGGGCTGCGCGCGCGCGTTCGCGCTCCGCCTCTGGTCCCCGCTGCTGACCACGCGCCCGGGCGGCGTCCCCGTGGAGGAGCCCGACCTCGAGGAGACGTGGAAGACCATCGCGCGCGCCCCGGCCGAGCTCCTCGACCTCGTGAAGGAGCGACGGCGCGCCGAGAAGAGGGACGACGCCGACGACCTGCCGCTGGAGATCCTCGCGATCCGCCTCGGCGGCTACGCGCTGGACGCCTGCGGCGAGGACGGAGACCTCGGGCCCGGGCGCGGCCCGACGGCGCACGAGACCTGCCTCTGGCTCCGCAAGGTCCACGGTCTCGACGACGGATCGCGGGAGCTCCCGCCCTCCCTCGAGAACGCCCTCAGCATGATGCTGTGGCGCCTCGTCGACACCACGCGCGGGACCGCACTCGGCGAGGTGGACCTGCCGATGGGCGATGTCGACGTCGAGGCTGGGCTGGACGCCGCGCTGGACATGCTCATGGGGGGCGGTGAGCCTCCGATGAGCGCCGCCACGGCGTCGCGCGGGGGGCCGGCGCTGCGCATCGGCGAGGTCGACGACGTGAAGTGGCTCGGGCCCTTCGCGGCTTGGTGGGCGCTCGTGATCGATCGCCCGGCGATGCTCGGGCGGGTCGCGTCCGCGCTGCCGATGATGACGCCGCGCGCCCTGTCGGTGTGCTCCGACAAGGCGGGCGACCTCTCCATCGCCGTGGGCCTCGACATCCCCGACGGGGAGTGGGGCGCGCAGGCTGTGGAGGCGATGGCCGCACTCAACGCGGCGGACACCGAGCTCGCCCACGCGCTCTCCGGGCTCGCGGCGGCGCTGCACCGCTTCGCGCACGCGAGCGGACAGACGCCGGACATCGAGGGCATGTGCTTCGATCTCGTCTCCGCCGCAGAGCGGCTCCGCGGCGCGCTCGCGAACCCGGTGAAGGGCCTCCACCCCGTGTCGGAGCCGAGCATCGCGGACTCCCTGTCACGCGCCGCGACCGAGAACGCGCCGCGCGTCGCGGGGATGGTGTCGCGCGCGATCAAGGCCCGCGAGACAGGCCTCCTCGACGTGTGGTTCGCCTCGCTCGGCCCGGTCACGTCGGCGCTGGTCGAGCCCGCCGTCCGGAAGGCGATCTCGCGCACGCCCCCCCCCCCGCCGAAGCCGAAGAAGCCGACCCCGCAGGTGATCGAGGGCTACGAGCTCATCAAGCCGCTCGGGGAGGGCGCGATGGGCAAGGTGTGGCTCGTGCGCCGCCCGGGCGCGGACCGCTTCTTCGTGCTCAAGATCCCGAAGAAGGAGGCGTTGCAGAACGCGACCGAGGAGGAGCGCGCCGGGATCCTCGCGTCGTTCGTCGAGGAGGCGCGCGCGCTCGCCGGGCTGTACCACCCCAACGTGGCGAACATCATCGATCGCGGCGTCTCGAACGGCGTCCCCTTCCTGGTGCTCGAACTCCTGATCGGCGCCGACCTGAAGCACTACTCCGAGGCCAGGCGCATGTCGCTCTTCGAACTCCGGCAGATCGTGCTCGAGGCGTGCGCGGGGCTGGCCGCGCTCCACAGCGCGGGCCTCGTGCACCGCGACGTCAAGCCGGCCAACCTCTGGCTCCGCCTGAACCTCGCCGGAGGCGGTCCGTTCGACGGCGCGAAGCACCGCGATCCGGCGGTCACCCACCCGCTCGCGACGGTCGTCATCGACTTCGGCATGGTCCGCGCGATCCGCGTCCCGAAGGATCTCTGCGGCCGGTTCGTGGCGGGCACCGCGGGGTACATCGCGCCCGAGCAGGTGATGGATCCGGTCGAGCTGCACCCGAACGCGGACGTGTACGCGCTCGCGGGCGCGATCTACAACGTGCACACGGGGCGGGCGTTCTTCGACGACCTCGACAATCCGCTCGACCGTATCCGCGCGCACATGCAGAAGGATCCGTTCGAGGATCCCGAGCGGCTGCGCGGGTTCCCCGCGACGATGGCCAAGCTCCTGCGGCAGGCGACCTCGATGCAGCCGGGCGAGCGCCCGAGCCCCCTCGAGTTCGGCCGGGCGTTCGCCGCGTCGCTGTGACGCGACCGTCGCCCGGCCCCAGCGGCAATGCCGATCGGTTAGGCGCGATCCAGCGCAAGAGAAGGGGTGCCCCCACTCGCCGCGCTACGCGCGTCGGTCTCCCCCAAATCGCGCGCTACGCGCGCTCAAGAGCTGTCCAACAATTGCCCGGGGCTGCCCTTCGT
>SXNL01000029.1 GCA_005777185.1 Myxococcales bacterium | reverse complement strand
TGAGGGGATTCCTCAGCCCTCTCCCTTCAGGGAGAGGGAGGCCGGGAGGGTGAGGTCCGCGCGGAGCTCGCGCGCGCCTCCCCGGCATCCCGGAACCTCTTCGTCTCCCCCTGAGCGCGCGTAGCGCGCGATTTGGGGGAGACCGACGCGCGTAGCGCGGCGAGTGGGGGCACCCCTTCTCTTGCGCTGGATCGCGCCTAACCGAACGGCATTGCGGCTAGCGCCGCCGGACGGAAGCTCGGCTGGCCGTTTCGTCGAGGCCGCCCTCGCGTTGGCTCGCAGCCGCTGGAGGCTCGACGTACGCTCAGGAGGCGCGGCGGGAGCGCGGCCGTCGCGCGCGCCAGGCCTCGATCGCGCCCTCGATGGCGGACCTGAGCTTCGGGACGCTCGCGCGCGCCGTGATCGGCGTCACCCGCTCCCAGGTGATCATGCGGGACGCCGACTCGCGGGTGGCCTCGAACGCGAGGCGCGGGGCCTCCTCGTCGAGCACGATCGTGATCTTGTCCCCCGAGGCGACCCGCACCGTGGCGGCGACGCCTGTCTTGCGCCGCCGCGTCGTGTAATCGAGCCCCGCGCCGTCGAGCGCGCGGAGGAACTTCGCGCGCAGATCCATCGTGGGCCTCGCCCGCGGCCCGGAGGGAGGCGGGTCGATCGGGACGCGGAGGCCCTCCTTGGCGCGCGTCAGGGTCGAGAGCAGCCGCGCGATGGGATCGCGCTTCTGGGAGCCCCGGGGCATCCGATCGAGCGCCGCCTCGCAGTCGGCCATCGCCAGCTCAACCGCGCCCCGGTACGCACGGATCGCGGCGCGGTTGCCGTACGGATCGGCGCGATCCGGCGCAAGCTCGATGGCGCGCGTGAGATCCTCCTCGGCGCGCCCGTCGTCTCCTCGGCGCTGGTGCACGTGCCCACGCAGCTCGAACGCGCGCGCGAACGCCGGGTCGCGCGCGATGGCGGCCGTGTAGTCGGAGAGCGCGCCGTCGAGATCTCCCAGCACTGCGCGGGCGTTACCGCGGTTGAAGTGTGGCGCCACGTGGGGCGGTCCGATCGCGACGGCGTGAGAGAAGTCGCGGATCGCCGCGTCGAGATCACCACGCTCCTGGTGCACGTTGCCGCGGTTCACGTACGCCTCCCACTGCGTCGGTGAGCGCAAGATCGCCTCGGTGAACGCGCGCTCCGCGACGTCCCAGTGTCCCTCTCGCGCCGAGAGGATGCCCCGCTCGAGCCACGCGCGCTGGTTCACGCGCGCGCGCTCGCGACCGCGTGGGGGGCCTCGATCTTCGGAGCGAGAGATCGCCATGGGGGGATCATTTTCTATCACAGGGATTTCGCGTGGCACGTCCGCTTTCTCGCGGGCGCGCGGTAGGGACCACCTTCTACGTCGCGCGCATACATTGTGATCCGTGCTAGGTTTCACGCCCTCTTGACTCGCGTGACCTCTGCCCCACGCCGCACGCTCGTCCTCTCGGACGTTCACCTGAGCCAGACGCAGCCGCGCGATCCAGCTGACCCGCTGTGGATGCGGTATCGCCTCGAGGAGTATCACCCCGACGCCGACTTCGAGGCGCTCGTGGCCCGCCTCCTCGAGGATCCCACGGAGCTCGAGCTCGTCTTCAACGGCGATCTCTTCGACTTCGACACGCCGTGGGTGAAGGACGGCGACAGCTCCCACGACGAGTTCCCCGTCGACGGGGAGGGCTGCGCGGGCCATGCCGCACGCATCGTCTCCGATCACGCCGGATGGTTCCGCGCGACGGCGCGCGTGCTCCGCGCCGGGCACCGCGTCCTGTTCATGTCCGGCAACCACGACGTCGAGATGGTGTTCCCATCGGTGCGCGCCGTCCTACGCCGCGCGCTCGTGGAGCACGCGAGGACGCTCGCCGAGGCGGAGGGTGCCCCTCCACCGTCGCCCGCCGAGGAGGACGAGATGTCCGCCCGCGTCCGCTTCCGGGCGTGGTTCCACGTCACGGAGGACGGCATCTACTTCGAGCACGGCAGCCAGTACGACCTGTTCAACGCCGTCCGGTGGGCGATGATGCCGTTCTCCCGCGAGCGTCGCGCGATCCACCCCGTGATGGGCAAGCTCGCGTTCAAGCGGCTCGGCGCGCGGATGGGCTACTTCAACCCGTACTACGAGGAGACCTTCTACGCGGGCTTCACCGAGCACGCCGCGCACTTCCTCAAGTTCTACGCGCGTTCGCGCCGCCACATCATACGCCTCTGGGTGAAGGGCGCGCTGCGGACGGTGGGCGAGATCTGGCGTCATCGCCACGACGACGACTGGGACGCCGAGGACACCGACCTCGCCCGCGCGGAGACGGGCGCGACGCCCGACGCGATCCGGCGCACGCGGGCGCTGGCGATACGCCCCGCGGAGGTCACGATGGTCCCGATCCTGCGCGAGCTGTGGCTCGATCGCACCGCCATCGTGACGCTGTCGATCGTCCTCGTCCTCGCGTCGGCCGCCGTGGGCTGGCCTTTCGCGGCGATCACGGCTGCGGTAGTGGCTGCGCTCTTCGTCGCGTACGAGATCGTGACGCCCAAGCCTGATCTCCGCACCTACGACCAGGCGCCGGCCACGGTGCGCGCGCTCTGGGATATCCACGGCGCGCGGGCCATCTGCATGGGACACACCCACCGCCCGTTCGCGCACTGGGTGGAGGGCCGCTTTCACGGGAACAGCGGCGCCTGGTGCCCGGCGTTCAAGGACCAGCTGTGCACCCAGCCCGTGCTCGACCGACGCCCCGTGCTGCTGCTCACGACCGAGGGCGAAACGATCCGGGGTGGTCTCCACTGGTGGGACGGCGTGGCGCTCCGGCCGGACGGCGATCCGTCCCGCTCGGACGACGCGGTGGTCGGTTCCCCGGTTCTGGATTATCATCGCGCGCCATGCCCCAATCCGACCGCAGCAGATCACGGCGCCTGAAGCCCTTCCGCCTTCTCGCCCTCGGCCTCATCACGCTGGCTCCCCTCGTTGCGTGCAACAAGGAGACGCCCAAGAGCACCCGGTGGGACCAGGCCGCCTCCTCGGCGGCCTCCGCCGCCGCACAGAAGGCCGAGAAGAAGGACACGCCGCCGGCGCCGAGCGAGAAGCCCAAGGAGGCGGCGAGCTTCAACAAGTTCTTCCCCGCCGACGGCGTCGACGGCACGAAGCGCGCGTTCACGCAGGAGAAGGACACCTACGCCGAGGCGAAGATCACGAACAACGGCAAGGAGATGGTCGTCCTCAGCATCTCCGACGCGGTCGCGACGCCCGACGTGAAGGACAAGTTCGCGAAGGCGACCGAGAAGCTCAACGGCTACCCGCTCGTCGCCGTGGGCAAGAACCAGTCGGCCCTGCTGGTGAAGGACCGCTACCAGGTCAAGGCGTCGAGCCAGGTGCTCGACCATGTCGCGCGGAAGAGCTGGCTCACGAAGTTCGATCTCAACGGCCTCGCGGCACTCTGAAAGGCACGATCCCATGTCCGAGTCCATTCACACCATCCTCGAAGAGCTACCCCAGACCAGCCTGACCACGCACGTGCTCGGCGCGCTGGACTGGATCGTCCCCGGCGAGTGGCAGAACATCACGACGCTGCAGGGCATGATCGAGAGCGTCACCGGCGAGACCGACGGCGATCTCGTCCAGAAGATCGGCGAGAAGACCATCCAGCTCTACCTGGATGGCGAGGGCTACCAGCGCGCGGTCGGGCTCTACCGGCTGGTGGACAGCGCGAGCACCGTGGCCGGCGCGGCGGCCATGGCGAACATGGTCGGGAGCCGCTTCGAGATCCTCTCGTTCCTGCAGGACGTCACCCCCAAGCCCGATACGGTGCAGGCCATCGACGCCGGCGTGAAGTTCGCGGCCGAGCTCGCGTGTTTCTGCATGACGAACGGCATCCCGGGCGACAGCGTGGGCGACTTCGTAGGCGCGCTGCAGAGCTACGGGAAGGAGGAGCTGATGCGCATCGGCGCGTGGGTGGCCCTCGACTGCGTGTTGCCGCTCGGGCCCGACTTCCTCGCCAAGATCACCGAGAGCATCCAGTCGGTCTCCGAGGGTGAGCTCGAGGACAACAGGGTCTTCCGCTTCGTCGCCGACCACCTCCCGGGCGGGATCGCCGAGAAGAAGGCGCTCATCGAGCAGAACATCCAGAGCTCGGGGGACTTCCTCACGAACATGGTCGAGTCGCGCGGCATCACGCAGTCGGGCGTCCTCGACCGCGTCCGCGAATACATCGACATTGCCGACGACAAGCTCGACGCGGTCGCCGCGGCGATCGACCTCTCCACGAACTACTTCGAGCACACGGGCGTCCAGACCGTGGCTCGCCGCATCGTGTCGCGCGCCTACGGCGAGATCTGATCGAGAGGCGTCCCCCGGTGACAGCGCGCCCGCCCGGCCTCGCCCTCCTCCCCGAGGATCTGCGGAGGCTCGGCGCGCCCCGCGATCCCGGGCACGCGTTCTCGAAGATCCAGCGCGCGTGCCTGGGCGGCGGAGAGGCCCCGGGGCGCGAGCTCGGGGCGTTCCTCTCGACCCTCGACCTCGCGCCGCCCGAGATCGTCTCGGCGCACGCGTCGCTCGACGGATCGACGAAGCTCGCGCTCCGGCTCGGGGACGGGGCCGTCGTCGAGGCCGTGCACATGCCGCGCGACGTCAAGACCCCGCGCGTGACCCTGTGCATCTCCAGCCAGGTGGGCTGTGCGCTCGGCTGCACGTTCTGCAGCACGGCCACGATGGGGCTCGTACGCAACCTCGACGCGCACGAGATCGCGGGCCAGGTTCACGCCCTCGTCCGCGAGCTCGGGCCGCGCGATCCGTCGCGGATCAACGTCGTCTTCATGGGGATGGGCGAGCCGCTCCACAACACCGACGCCGTCCTGCGCGCGACGCGCGTGCTGTCGTGCGCTCAGGGCCTGGCGATCAGCCCGGGCCGCGTGACGGTGTCGACGGCGGGGATCGTGCCGGAGATCGAGCGCCTCGCGGCCACGCCGTGCCGCCCTTCGCTCGCGCTCAGCCTCAATGCGACCACCGACGAGGCGCGCGCCCGTACGATGCCGATCACGCGGCGCTGGGGGATCGCGCGGCTGCGGGAGGCGCTCCTCGCCTTCCCGCTGCGCCCGAAGGAGAAGCTCACGGTGGCCTACGTCGTCCTCCCCGGCGAGAACGATACGGACGACGACGCCGAGCGTCTCGCCGCGTTCGTCCAGGGCTTCCGCCACGTGGTGAACCTGATCCCCTACAACGCCTTTCCGGGCGCCCCGTTCGCGGAGGGCACCGAGGAGCGTCTGCGCGCCTTCTCGAAGATCCTCCTCGATCGGGGCTGCCTCGTGACCGTGCGCCGCTCCCGGGGGCGAGACGTCGCGGCCGCGTGCGGGCAGCTCGTGCGGGCGCGGACGGGCGCGCGTGCCCGGGTGTCGCGCTCGCGCGCGAGGGGCGCGGGAGGGTAGCGTGCGCGCTGTCGTCTACGAGCGCTTCGGCCCGCCCGGCGTCCTCGAGGTACGCGACGTCCCGGCGCCGCGCTGCGGTCCGGCCGACGTGCGCGTGCGCGTGCGCGCCGTCGCCATCAACCCCAAGGACGCGCTCGAGCGGAAGGGCCGGGTGCGCTGGGCGACGTTCCACCGCCGGCCGCCGTACCGGGTCGGCTACGACTTCGCGGGCGAGGTCGCCGAGGTGGGGCGTGACGTGCGCGACGTCGCCGTCGGCGACCGCGTCTTCGGCATGCGGCAGGGCTTCCGCGCCGGTGCCGCGGCCGAGGAGCTCACCGCGAGAAACGGGGAGTATGCACGCATCCCCGACGGGGTCGGCTACGAGGACGCGTGCGCCGTGCCGCTCGCGGGACAGACGGCACTCCAGGGGCTCCGCGACGTCGGCCGCCTCCGCTCGGGCCAGCGTGTCTGCATCCACGGCGCGTCGGGTGGCGTGGGCCTCCTCGCCGTGCAGATCGCGCGGATCCTCGGCGCGGTCATCACGACGACGTCCGGCCTCGCGAGCTTCGATCTCCTGCGCGAGCTGGGGAGCGACGACGCCGTGACGTACGAGGGGCACCCCGTCCTCCGTCGCGCGGGGGCCTTCGACGTCTTCTTAGATGTCCACGGGAACGTGGGCTACCGCCGCGCGCGCGAGGCCCTCGCGCCCGGCGGCACGTACGTGAGCACGATCCCGGGTCGCCCCATTCTCGTGGACACGCTGAGGACGCTGGCGGGAGGCCAGCGCGCGCGCCTCGTCCTCGTGCGATCGAACGCCGTGGATCTGGCGCTTCTCGGGGGCTGGCTGGCGGGCGCGGAGGGCTCCTCGCTCCGCGTGGTGAAGGACCTCGTGCTCGACGGTCTCGAGAGCATGGCCGCCGCGCAGGGGCGCATCGAGACGCGTCACGCGCACGGGAAGATCGTGCTCCGCGTCGCGTGACACGTTCCGGTCGATCGCGCTCAACGTCCCGAGATGCGTTCTGGTACGCTCGGCGCGGGCGTCCCGGCGCCGAGGACGATGGTCACGTCACCCGCGCTCTACCTCGCGCTCGAAGGCGCCCGGCCGCTCGGCCGCGGCATGCGCTTCTCGCTCGCGCAGGCCACGGAGCTCCGGATCGGCCGCGGCAAGGAGCGCCGCGCGACGATGAATGGCGCGGTGGTGACACTCGAGGTCGCGGATCCCAGGATGAGCGCCCGCCACGCGCGCTTCGTCCGGCGCGGTGTCGCCTGGTACCTGGAGGATCTCGGGTCGACCAACGGCACGCACCTCGACGGCGTGGCCGTGACGTCCCGTGCGTTCCACAAGGTCGGCCGTCTCCTCCTCGGGACCACCGGGTTCGTGCTCGACCCGGACGAGCGCGCGCTCCCCGGGACCCCTGCGATCCTCGACGGGGACGACGTCTCGCTCCTTTCGCTCCGCCCCGAGATCGACCGCGATCTCCGCGCCTGGATCGACGCCGCCGGTCGCGGTCGCGGCGCGACCGTCGTGACGCGGCCCCACATGGGGGAGGAGGCACTCGCGCGGGAGGTCCACGCCCGCGCGGGGCGCCCGGGCGGCCTCGAGATCTTCGCGTGCGCTGGCGCCACGGCCGCGGACGCGCGCGATTCCGCCGCCCGCGCGCGGGATGGCACGCTCTACCTCGATGGCGCCGACCAGCTCGATCCCGAGGCGCAGCGGGCGCTCCTGGCGACGCTGCCCGCGCTCACGATCTTCCGCACGTCCTCGCCGCTGGCGTCGCGGCTTGACTTCGACGCCGAGCTCCTCGCCATCGCGAGCGGTGTGGTGCACGAGCTCGTGCCCCTTCGCGAGCGGCCCATGGACCTCGGGCTCCTCCTGTCCGCGATCCTGCCCCGCGTCGCGGGGCCGCGCGCGCCCGACGTCCGCCTCCACCACGATCTCGTGCAGGCGATGCTCGCGCACGCCTGGACGCAGGGCGAGCGGGAGCTCGAGCGGATGGTCGCGGGCGCCCTCGCCGCGACGCCGGAGGGGACACTGCGGGTCGAGCACGTGGCGGCGGCGCTGCAGGAGATGAAGCTGTCGGAGGCGCCGCCGCCGCGCCCCGAGCCCGCCCCCCGCGAGGCCGACGCGCGCATCCGGGAGGAGCTGCTGCTCGCGCTCGCGGATACGCAAGGCAACGTGAGCGAGGTCGCCCGCCGCATGAAGCGTACCCGCATGCAGATCCACCGCTGGATGAAGCGCTGGGACATCGACGTGGACGCGTACCGCCGCTGATCGCCCCGTGAGGGCACCGCCGTCGGACGAACGAGACGACGCGCGGCCGGGCGAGCCAAGATCCCCGAGGGGTGCTAACGAGGCCCCATGTGCGGCGTCATCGGGCTGATCTACGAGAACTCACGGGACGATCTGGGGCAGATCGCCTCCGAGCTGCTTCGCACCCTCGAGTACCGCGGGTACGACTCCACGGGCGCGGCCGTCCAGGGCGACGACGGCGAGGTCGTGCTCGCGAAGGGGGTGGGCGCGCCGTCCGTGATGGTGCACGATCTCGGCATCACGCGCATGCGTGGTCGGGCCTTCTGCGGGCAGGTGCGGTGGGCGACGTTCGGCGCGGTGACCACCGAGAACTCCCAGCCGCACGTGGTCCGCTGCAACGTCGGGGGCTCGCGCGCGGAGGTGTCCGAGGTGGGGCCCGCGTCGTTCCTCTACGGCGCGCACAACGGCAACGTCACCAACTGCGACGACCTGAAGGCGTGGCTCCTCTCCGAGGGGCACGCCGTGGTCTCCGACAACGACGGCGAGATGGTGGTCCATACCGTGGAGCACTTCTTCGCGCGCGAGATGGACCAGGAGGCACGACGCGCGGGCCGCGCGGCCCTCGACGCGGAGGGTCGTCGCCGCGCCATGCGCGCCGCCCTCGTGGCCGCCGCCGCCAAGCTCGAGGGCTCGTTCGCCGCGGTGATCGTGGATCCGGTGACCCACGTCATGTGGGCGGTCAAGCAGGGGTCGAGCCTGTACTTCGGCGTCGGCGCCGACGACGCAGGCGGACGCTTCGCGATCGCGTCCTCCGACCTGTCGAGCGTGCTCAAGCTGACGCGCGTGGTGGTGCCCATCACCGAGGGCGAGCTCGTCGAGTACGAGCCCGCCGGGCACCGCATCTACTGCGTCGAGGACCGCACGGTGGCCACCCCCGACGGCCCCGTCCGCCTGTCGGCCGGCACACCCGTCGAGAGAGGTCCCGTGCGGAGCCGTCTGCGGGCGAAGGACACCGCGCTCGTCCCGCCGTTCGAGACGTTCATGGACCAGGAGATCAGCGCGCAGGCGGACGCCACGCGCGACATCATCACGCTCTTCCAGGGGGGGTCCGACGCGGCCCGCGCGCTCGGCGGCGCCCGGTTCTCGCCCGAGATCACCGCCCAGGTCGACGCCCTCCGCGACCAGTACGATGACGGGCGCATCCGTCGGATGTTCCACGCGCTCGTCGATCACGCGGAGATGCGGGCGCGCATCGCCGCAATCCCCGTTGCGATCGCTCGCGCCGAGCGCCTGTGCTCGGCCGAGGCCGGGTTCCTCGCAGACCTCCTGCCGATGGCCCGGGACCACGCCGACGTCCTCGCCGTACGCGTGCTCGACGCGACGCTCGAGGCCGAGGAGGTGGCCGAGCACGCGACCGTGCTCGAGCGCTTCGGAACGGCCTGCATGGACGCCGTGCGGTCGCGGGGCAAGATCTACGTCATCTGTTGCGGCAGCTCGTACCACGCGGCCAAGGCGGCGGCGCTCTTCTTCAACGAGCTCGCCGAGGTCGAGCTGTCGCCCGTGCTCCCCGGGGAGTTCCGGGGTCAGTCCGCGCGCTCGCTCCAGGACGGCGATCTCGTCATCGCCGTGAGCCAGAGCGGCGAGACGAAGGACCTCATCGACGTGCTCGACGACGTCATCGCCTCCGGCCGCGCCATCGATCGGGTCGCCATCGTGAACAACGTGAACTCCACGCTCGCGCAGGAGAAGGCGCGGCTCGTCATCCCCCTTCGGTGTGGTCCCGAGATCGCCGTCCCGGCGACGAAGAGCTTCATCACGCAGATGGTCGTGTTCTACTGCCTCGCCCTCGATCTCGCCGGTCGCCGCGCGGGGGAGCTCGGCGCGACGGCCGAGCAGCGCGGCCGCATCGCGCGCCAGCTCGCGGAGCGCAGGGACAAGCTCGCCTCGCTCCCTGCCCTCGTCCGCGAGACCATCTCGGCGACGCAGCCTGACATCGAGGTCGCCGCCAAGCTCCTCCACCTCGCCCCGAGCATCCACCTCCTCGCGACGCGCATCGCCGCCGTGGCGAAGGAGGGGGCGCTCAAGATCCGCGAGGTCGCGCTCAACCACACCGAGGGCTTCGAGGCCAGCGAGTTCAAGCACGGGCCGAACACG
Source organism: Myxococcales bacterium (assembly GCA_005777185.1). Lineage (GTDB taxonomy): Bacteria > Myxococcota_A > Polyangia > Polyangiales > Polyangiaceae > SXNL01. The sequence goes on along the minus strand of SXNL01000029.1, from coordinate 17,503 downwards.
ATCCTCGGGTTCAACACGGTGCTCGGTCCGAGCGGCGTCCACGCGATGCTCGAGCGCCTCGGGCACATGCTCCGCGACATCGTCGCGCGCGCCGCCTCGGCGGGTCTCGACGCGGGCGCGGTCGAGCGGCTGATCCAGGCCGCGACCGACGGTGTGCTCTCCGCGACGACGCCCTTCTCGCTGACCACCGTCGAGAAGGGGCTCCTCGATCGCGCTTTCGACCGCGGCGCCCTCGTCCGCGAGCTCTACGCCGACTACCCGCTCGTCTACATCACCGGCCCCGACGAGCGCGACGTCGCGCTCACCGTGTCGCAGATCAACACGCACAAGATCCGCGGCTCCTGCACGGTGGTCGTCGCCGAGGACCACCCCGCCTTGCGCGGGGCGGCGCAGAAGGCGCCCGCCGACAACGCCTCTTACCGGTCGGTCTACATCGCGCTCCCCCGCACGGGCGACACGCTGATGGTCGTCTTCAGCGCCACCGTGGCCCTCCAGCGGCTCGCCCTCGAGATGTCGCTCCTCAAGAAGCACTACCTCGACCGGCTCGGCATCGCCGATCACGGCGTCCACCCGGACGTCCCGAAGAACGTGAGCAAGTCGATCACCGTCGACTGATCCGCTACCGTTCGGGGATGCGCTCCGCACGGCTCGCCCTCGTCCTCCTGCTGTCCACGATCTCGGCCGCGCTCGCGTGCTCCCCCCCGACTCCGCCGGCCGCGCCCGTCGCCCCCGTCGAGATCGTCTCGGTGCCCGTCGCGGTGTCGGACGCTCCCGCGCCGCGCGTCGCTCGGGCGAAGGCGCCTCCCGAGCGCGATCCGTCCTCCTGGGCGACGGATCCCAAGCGCACCGAGGGCTCGGTCCGTGGCGGGACGTACCACATGAGCTACGAGGAGGGCTCGACCGCGTACGCGGACCTCTACACGGAGGCTCGCCACCTCCTCGACAAGGACGACCGCGTCGCGGCGCGCGCCCTGTACCGGAGGCTCGCCAAGCTGGAGCCCGAGAGCCCGCACCCGTACGTCGGCCTCGGGACGTGCGCCCTCGGCGATCACGCTTACGAGGAGGCGAAGGAGCTGTTCAAGGAGGGGATCCAGAAGGATCCACGGACGTCGCTCGCGATCCTCGGCCTCGGCAGCGCGCTGTACCTGCAGGGCGACCATGCAGCGGCGGCGAGGACCTACGAGCGGGCGCTCGAGGTGAACCCACAGCTCGCGGACGCCCACTGGGGAGCGGCCATCGCGCACGAGGCGCTCGGCAACGGCCCGAGGATGCGCGAGCACGCGCAGCGCTTCGTCGACATGGCGCCCACGTCGCACCTCGTGCCGCGCGCCCTCGCGATGATCAACCGTCGGTGACCTCGAGGGGGCCTCTGAGCCCCTCGAACCTGGTCGGGGAGCTCGAGGGGGCCTCTGAGCCCCCTCGAACCTGGTCACGGCACCGTGACGGAGTACAGCGGACCGGCGCCCGGCGTGGCGGCGACGGCGCCCGTGTAGACGAAGGTCTTCCCGGCCCAGCCGTCGGTGAGCTCGCCCTGCTCGCTGAAGACCGTGTCGGTCGTGGCGGGGGTGATCACGCCGCCCGCGACCGCGTCCACGTGGCCGAGGCTGATCTTGGCCCAATCGGTCGCGAGGCTCGAGAAGGCCGTGGCGGAGAGCACGCTGTTGCCGCTGAGCGGGATGAACGCGAGATACGACGCGGGATCGAGGACCTTCTCGGTCCCGCCAGCGGAGGGCTTGGACTTGAGCTTGCCCGTGGTCGCGCCGATCTCGCCGGCGTAGATCACGTGCGTGCCGGCGCCGCTGAACCCGAACGGGCTCGTCGTGGCGGTCGCCTCGATGACGACCGGGGTCGGTGTCGCGACGGTGATGTCCACGGTCTTGGCGTTGACGTACGTCTGCGTTGCGTCCTCGAGATCCGAGAAGAGGATGTACTTGGAGTCGTTCGACAGGTCGAGGAAGTACTTCACGTTCGTGGCCACGAGGGTGCTCACGACGGGCGTGGCCGCCCAGGTCGCCTTCTTGAGGGCGGCGCCGGAGCGGTAGACGACGGCGGACCCATCGCTCGGGATCCGCGCGATGTTGACCGCGTCGGGCAGGTTGGCCACGGTCGTCGTCGCGCCCGCGAGGACGATGCGGCCGATGTTGGTCGTGGTCGCGCGGACGAAGATCTTGCTGCCCGTGGAGTCGGCGATCCACGGGGTCTGGAAGCTGTTCGCCGGCAAGTTGTTGTTGATGCGGACCACCGGCGCGGCGCCCGCCGCCACGGTGACGAGCTTGGGCTGGGTGTTCGCGGCGACGGCTCCGGTGCAGTACGCGCCGATGAGGACGGCGCCCGCGTACCCGAGCCGCGGGCGGCAGGACGCGAGCGCGGCGAGGTTGACCGCGAGGGGGTTGGCCCCCGTCGTGCCCGTGAGCGCGGGCGTGGCCGCCGACGGTGCCGCTGTGGTGGTCACCGCCACCTCCGTGGAGGTCGCCGTGGCGCCGACGCTGAAGGCCACGTACGTCCCGTCCGCGCTGCCGGCGACGAGGCCGATACGCGTGGAGGTCGTGACCGTCTTCTTGCCGTTCGCCTTCGTCCAGATGTTGATCGCCGTCGCGAGGTTGCCCGCCGTGCCGGTGTACCAGGCCACCGCGCCGCCGACGACCAGGGCCGCGTCCGCGTTCGCGATGTTCGCCTGGAGCACGACCGGCGCGCCGCCCGTCACCGGGACGGCCTCGACGTCGTATCCCGTGGCCGTCTTCAGGTAGTAGACGGCGTGCGGCGTCGCGTCGGTCGTGACGCCGATGAACTGGGTCTCCCCGGTCCGCAGCGTGACGGGCTTGATGGTGAACGGCCCGGAGTCCACGCCGCTGTCGGGGGGGCCGGAGTCCGTGGTGCCGCTGGTGCCGCTGGTGCCGCTGGTGCCGCTGGTGCCGCTGGTGCCGCTGGTACCGCTGGTGCCGCTGGTGCCGCTGGTGCCGCTGGTGCCGCTGGTGCCGCTGGTGCCGCTGGTGCCGCTGGTGCCGCTGGTACCGCTCGTGCCACTCGAGCCCCCGTCCTCGTCCTCGACAGGCGCCACGGTGGTCGTGTTCTCACCCCCGCACGCGATCGCCACGAACACGCCCAGCATCGTCACCGCACCGACGAACAGATTCCGCTTCATCGCTCCTCCAAGCCCCGGGTAACCACCCTGGGGTCGCGCAGCGTAGTCACAATCGGCCGCGGCGCAAGCGAAGAGGTAAAGCGCTGCGATTCCAAGGAGATCCAGGCCTCAGGGCATCCCGGGCGCGCCCCGGCGTGCCCCGGGACGGGTCGATCAGCGGTCCAGGGCGCTCCGCGCGTCCTGGGCTTTCTGCCCGACCTTCTCCCCGAGGAACCTGAACGCGCTCGCGCCCAGGATCAGGACCGCGACGAGGAGGAGCGCGTACTCCACCATCGATGCACCGCGCTTCGTGAACCGCTTCTCGATGTTCTTCATGATCGTCGCCTCCATGGGGGGGTGCCTCCCCGTTCGGGCGACCCCGCGCGGCGTTGCGACGAAACGTCAGACGGTGACGAACCCGTGCGGACCGTCGGCGCCCCGCGCCTCGAAGAACCGGCGCGCCGCCTCCACGTGGAGGGCGAAAGCGAACACCTCCGCCAGGCCGCCCGGACCGAAGACGAGCCCGCGCTCGAGGGTCTCCGCGTTCGCTTCGAAGGCCTCGAGCGCGCCTCCGTCGACGGGCGCGGGTCCCGCGATGGAGAAGAGCAGCACGCGGTTCGGCCGCGGCGAGGTGGACGTGAACCAGAACGGCGCGAGGGACGCAGCGTCCACGACGACCCCCGTCTCCTCGCGGATCTCGCGCGCGCCGCCCTCGGCCCACGTCTCGTGCTCCTCGAGAAAGCCCCCGACCAGCGCGAGCTTGCCGCGCCCGGGTTCGATGCCGCGGCGCACGACGAGGAGGCCGGTGCGGCCGTCGCGCGCCACGGGGACGAGGACGACCGACACGGGGATGGGGTTCGCCCAGACCTGCGTCTTGCAGGACGGGCACGACCGCGGGTAGGCGAGCGGCGGCGCGTACGCCGTCCCGCAGAAGGAGCAGTAGGTGTCTCGGGCCGGGGGCATGGGGATCACTCTACGACGAGCTTGTCCCCCGCGCCTCGTCCGAACACCTCGGGGCTGTACATCTCCTCCGCCTTCGGCGGCGGCACCACGAACGCCCCGGGAGTGGTTGCGCGTGCAACATACACGTACTCGTGCACGCCCTCCCACAGGAGCGACGCGAACGCCTCCACGCGCTCGTCGCGCATGTTCTCGTGCTCGTACCAGGAGCGGGCCCACCAGTTCCGTGACGACGTGTCGGCCGGATCGTGCGGGATCGGCCCGGTGACGGCGAGCGCCGAGTTCATCGGCTCGAGCCCGGCCGGAAGCGGGTCGACGAGCGCGACGTGGTACCTCCGCGCCGGGTTCACCATCGTGACGCGGACGCGAACCTTCGCGCCCGCCTTCACGCGCCACGTGCCGTCGGCGCCACGCTTGACCTCCTCCGGCTTGTCGACCGGCTCGTACACGCGCGACACGACGAAGCCGCGATCCATCGGCGGCACCTTGAGGTCGCTCGGCGCGTACTGCATCCCCACGCGGTAGTAGAGCCGGCCCGCGCCTTCCTTCGAGAGGACGAGGTCCGCGTCCTTGACGTCGGCAAGGAGCTTCATCGGGACATCGATGTGGTGCCGCTCGGTCGAGCGCCCCTTGTAGGCCTGCTCGCCCGCGTACCGGTCCCCGAGCCACATCTTCGCGACGAAGTCCGGCGTCACGCCTTCGTACTTCCCGAAGTAGCGGTCCAGGGCAAGCAGCACGAACGCGTTCTCCTGGGTGCTCGCCCAGCGCCCCGCCTTGCGGTGGCCGAGCAGTCCGGTGACGAGCTTCGGGATGATGTCGCTGTTCGGCTGGTCGCCGATGAGGCCCTCGAGCAGGATGCCGTCGGCGCGCCGGTCGGAGTTGAGGAGGAGGTGGTCCCCGTCGCCGTAGCCCGAGGTGAAGTGCGCCGCTCCCGCGGTCTCCGTCATGCGGTTCTCGAGGTGGCGGCGGATCTGCGCGACCTCGGCCGCGGACCCTCTGTCCTGGGACAGCGTCGGGTACAGCCAGCCAAGCGTCTCGAGCCCCGTCTTCTCGACGCCGCCGGCCTCCTTGATGAGCGCCTTCGCCTTCGCCGGATCGGCGTCCTTCATCCGGTTCCGGACGTACACGGCGTAGGCCACGATCGCGCGTCGCGCGTCGGGGCCGTACCAGTGCGGGATGTGCTGCTCGATCACCTTGAGGTGCTGGTGGGCGCGCGCGAGCATCTGGTCGTCGACCTTGAAGCCCTTGTCCTTCGCGCGCACGAGCGTGTGGGTGACGTGGACGGACAGGTACGGCCACGGCTCCGTGAACCAGAAGCCCCAGCCGCCGTTCCAGTGCTGCCGGGTCTTGAGGCGGTCGAGATCCTTCGCGACCGTCGCGAGGAGCGCCTCGGGCTTCGGCAGCCCCTCCGCCTTGAACGCCCCGAGCACGTCCTTCAGTGCGGCGATCGCCATGACGCGCGACGCGGTCTGCTCGTTGCACTCGTAGGGGTACCGCACCAGGTAGAGCACCGCATCCGTGAGCGCCTGCAGGGCGGTCGACGAGGTCGTGATCTCCAGCCCGCCGAACTGGGTGACGACGCCCTCCGGCATCTTCACGCGTTGCGCGATCGCGCCCTGATCGATCACGCCGTAGGTGGCGAATGCCTCGGTCGTCGCGGGCGTCCACACCGGCAGCTCGATCTGACTCGCGTCGGAGGCGGCGCCGCTCACCGCCCCGATCTGGAAGCGCGCCGTGCCGGGCTTCACGGCGGACGCCACGAGCCGCACCTCGACCCGATCGTCCGGCGGCACCGTCACCTTGCGCCCGCCTCCCTCGATGGTCGCGTTGAGCGCACGCGCGGCGAAGCCGACGTCCATCGGCTTCTCGGTCTGGTTCTGGAGGACCACGGGAAACTCGAACCGGTCGCCGTAGTTCAAGAACCGCGGCGCGCTCGGTCGCACCATGAGGGGGAGGCGCGCCGTGATGGTCGACTCGTGCGATCCGAAGCGCGTCTCCTGCGCCGCCGCTGCCCAGACGCGATACCGCGTCAGGCTGTCCGGGAGCTTCACCGGCACGTCGACGTGCCCGCGCGCGTCGGTGACGAGCCGCGGCGCGAACACGGCGAGGGCCGAGAAGTCGGTGCGCACCGCCAGCTTCGGGCCGTCCGGCACGGTGGGCTCGGCGGGAGGCTTGCCGTCCGGCTTGGCGGGCGCGGTCGACGCCGCGGCCGTCGCCATGGCCGCGGGCATCCGTTGTGCGGGCGTGGCCGTCGCGTCCATCATCGAGACCTCCGCGAGCGAGACCTCGCCCTTCTTCATCGCGCGCGCGGCGCCGCCCGCGCCGAAGCCGTCCGGCCCGTGGCCGTTCCGGGCCCCGCCCCGGTCGTCGCGCTCGAGCTCGCGCGTCGACGCCTTCGCCTTCGCGAGCACGACGCGATCGCGCTGGGCGAAGTCCTCCACGGCGGGCGCCCGCCCCGGATAGAACGTCGCGAGCGGATCCGGGTGCCTGTAGCCGGCGAGCGCGAGGATCGCCTCGTCGACGACCACGACGACGACCTCGCAGCCGGGGACGGGCGCGCCCTTCGCGTCCTTGACGTCGATACCGACGGCGGTCGCCCCCCCCGGATCCAGGCGCTTCTCGCGCGGCGTGACCGAGAGCGACAGCGCGCGCACGGCCGGCGGGATCGACAGCGCGACGCTTCCCTGCGCGAAGGCGGGCTTCTGCCCGAGCTTCGGATCGGGGTTCCCCGAGTCGTCCGCCCTGGGGGTCGACCCCACCAGCACCACGTGCGCGGTGATGCCGGGGAGCATCGTCTCGTCGAGCTTGACCCCCACCGTTTGCATGCTGCTCTTCATCGTGAACCGCTCGGTGCGCACGAGGCCGCCGCGCCGCAAGGTGACGATCCCCTCCGCGGGCGCGAAGGGCGCCATGACCAGGATCTCCGCCGTTTCCCCGACGGCGTACGCCTTCTTGTCCGAGAGCAGCTTCGCCTCGCCCGGCTTGAGATCGCGATCCGGCGTGGTGCTTCCCCCCATGACCCACAGCGTGAGCGTGGTCTGGCTCTTGCGGCCGTGCTCGTCCTCCACGACCGCGACGACCTTGTGGCGCCCCCCTTGCTTGGTCTTCAGCGTGCAGCGCGACGGCTCCTCCTTCGAGGTCTGCTCGCAGATCTCCCGGTCGAGCTCCTTCTCCTCGTACTCCTCCCCCGTCTGCGCCCATTCGAGGCGCGCCAGGGTCAGGGTGACCTTGCGGCCCGCGACGAGCTTGCCGTCGAGATCCGAGACGAGCGTGTCGAGGACGACCGCCTCGCCCTCGCGGATGAAGTGCTTCTCGGGCTTGAGCCCGACGTACACGCCGGCGGGGTGGACGAGCACGCTGGTGTTCGCGGACCACTGCTGCCGGTTCACGTCGATGACCGATCCGTGGATCGATAGCGACATGGGGTACGGCGGCGTGAGCCCGTCGAACTCCAGCTTGATCCTGTGAGCGCCTTGCGGATCGGTGCGCCCCTTCCACGTCTCGTGGGTCCGGTTCGCGCGGTCTCCGAGGAGGCCGTAGCTCTGGTACCCGTGCCGGCCCCGGTGGTACCGGTAGGGGTTGTAGTCGTGGTCGTTCTTCCCGAAGGCCCACCCCGCGTGGTTGGGCGGGGTGAACGAGCCGTCGCTGCGGTCGATCGACCAGTTCACCTCCGCGTTCGGCAGCCCGCCGCCCGCGTAGTACTTCGCCGCCGTCGTGACGATCGCGCTCTCCCCCACGAAGTGCGGCCCCTCGCTCGCGGACGCGCTCACCTCGAACTCGGGCCGGCGGAACTCCTGGATCGACAGCGCGTGATCGGTGCCGCCGACGCCGTCGAGCGAGATGCTCACGTATGCCATCCCGAGGTTCGGCGTCTTCGGGATCTTGACGACGAAGTCGAAACCACCACCCTCGTCCGCGACGGCCTCGCCCTTGGCGGCCTCCGCGCCGCGGTTGTCGCGCATGGCCCAGGTGACCTTGCGTCCGGCCACGCGCGCGAGCGGCTTCACGTCGCCGTTCTTGTCGTACGAGACGTGGCGCACCCAGCCTTTGAGGTGGGCCTCCTCGCCGGGCTTGTACGTCCTCCGATCGTCCACCACGTAGAACGACGCTGTCTCGCCCTGGCGATACGGGAAGTTGATGCGCCCGTCGGAGTACCGGCCCGCGACGATCGACACGTCGCCGTCCTTGCGCGCCCAGAGGAACGAGCCCGTTCCTTCGACGCGGCCGAGCCCGTCCGCGCCGGTCCTGCCGTTCTTGCCCTCGTGCAGGAAGAGGTCCACGTCGCCGAGCGGCTTGCCGGTCGCGAGATCGGTCGCCCACGCTGTCAGGCCCTCGGGCTCGGTCATCGCGTGGAGCCCAATGTGTGTAGACTGCACCCATAGGCGGACCCACTCCTTGCTCCACCGGTCACGCTGCGGACGCAGGGTCTCGACGACGAGGATGGCCTGCCCGAGGCCCGCCTTGTCGAGCACGCTCGCGAGGTCGATCTCGGTCTCCGTGAGCTCGTCCGGCTGCCCCGCGGGCCGGAGGACGCGGTCGAAGAGGAGCTTCCCGGGCGGCGTCGTGATCTTGCGCTCCTGATCCCAGTCGGCTCGGAAGCGGTGGTATCGGGGGAAGTCGGCCGGCGTGGCCTGGTAGATCCGCACCTTCAGCGCCGGATCGTTCACGGAGAACACGGGGATCTTCCCCTTCGCCGCAGGGTCGAGCACGGTCATGTCGCTCTCCTCGGAGAAGAGGGCGGGCATGGCGCGCCCGATCTCGAACGTCGCCGTCTCCTCCTTCACGAGGCTCTGGCCGAAGGCGTCCTTCGAGCGCTGGGCCACGGTGACCTTGTACTTCGTCCGGCCCTTCGTCTTGCCCGAGACGACGAGGCTGGATCCCTGGACGGTGACCTTCATCCCCGCCAGATCGGGCGTGACGGTGACGTTTCCAGGCTCGAACGCCTTGCGGTCGAACGCGTTGTTGAACGAGAGGTGCAGCGACGAGAGCGGCGTACAGCTCCCGCAGCTCGAGTACGTGAGCTGGAACGGGTGATACGTGTGGAAGTCGAACGACTGATCCGCGGGCGTCGGCTTCGGGCCCTCGGCCCCCACGAAGCCCTTCGCGAGGCTGGACGCGACGGTCGCCGCGGGCGGGAGCGGCCGCTCCGCCTTCCAGGCGAACCAGCGGCCCTTCTTCGCGCGCTCGATGAGGCTCGCGACGTGGGGATCCTCCTCCGCCTCGTCGCGGGTGGCAGGACGGATCGCGACGGGCTTGCCGTTCGCGGTGACCGACAGCTTCGCGAAGGCGGCCTTCTCGTCGATGGCCTGGTCGAGCTCGGCGAAGAAGACGGGCGTGAGTCCGATGGGTCCGTTCCGGGGAAACCCCTCGAGGAGCTTGGGCGTCGGTGTCTTGAAGCCGAACCGCACGGGCGCCGCGAGCGTCTCCCCTCGCGCGCCCTTCGTGCCCGCGGGAATCTCGACCGCGTAGTCGGTGGCCATCGGGAAGCGCGGATCGGGCTGGAACACGAGGGTCTGCGTCCCGATCCAGCGCCACTCGCCCGGGGGCTTCGGCGAGATCTGGACCGGGATGGGGATCTTCGCGAGCTCGGCGTGCGACGTGACCGGCACCATCGGCGCGCCGAACGTGACGGACAGGTACGGCGCGAGCCCGACGTCTCCTTCGGGCGCGTAGCGGAGCACCTTGAGGGGACCGGCCGCGACGGCGGGCTGCGCCTGCGGGGGGATCGGCGGAGGGAAGGCCTCCTGGATCGTCTTCCCTGTGCGGGGCGCGGGGGGCGACTTCTCGCGGAGGGCGAAGGGCTGCGCGAGAGGCTCCTCGGCGAGGGGCGGCAGGCGCGCGAGGAGGCGAGCGGTGTCCGCCTCGGAGAGCGGGGTCGTCACGGCGGGCTTCGGCGGCGTGCGCTCCCCGTCGTCGTCGGCGTCGCTGATGCGGAAGCCGAGCCCGCTCTTCGAGACCTTCCAGACCACGGGGCCCTTCTTGGCGACCTCGACCACCGCGGGCGGGGTGGCCTTCGGGCTGATCGGCGCGGGCTTGTTGCCCGGGCACCCGAGCGCGGAGATCGCGAGCAGCGGGAGCAGCCGCAAGGAGTGACGCAGACGTACGTTCGTCATCGAGGGGCCTCGCTTCGAACCAGAGTACGCCCACCGGGGTCGGGAGGGGCCCGAAACACCCCGGAGAGCCGCGGTGCTACGGGCGAGGGCGCGCGAGGATCTTGCGAGGGGTCGTGCGCGCCCGTCGTGGTGATAGAGTCCTCACCCCGTGACCGACCGAAAGCCCAGCCAGACCGCGGCGATGATCGCCGCCTACCGTGCGCGCGGGAGCCAGGGCGAACGCGCGTGGTACGACGATCCGTGGGCCGCGGGCCTCGCGGGCCCCGAGGGCGACGCGCACAGAGCCGCGATGGACCGGATCTACCCTGCGATGCAGCTCTGGGTGGACATCCGCACGGCGTACCTCGACGGGCTCGTGCGGCGGTACATCGGCGCGCCACGGTCGCTCCGGCAGGTGGTCATTCTCGGCGCGGGCCTCGACACGCGCGCGGCGCGCCTCGCAAGCGAGGGCGTGGCGTTCTACGAGGTGGACCACCCCGCCAGCCAGGCGATGAAGCATGCGCGCCTCGACGCGCTCTCAGGTTACCCTGGATCCGCGGCGACGTTCGTCTCCTGCGACTTCGAGCGAGAGAGCGCCGTGTCCGCCCTCGGGCGCTCCGCGTTCGACTTCATGGAGCCCGCGCTCGTGCTGTGGGAGGGCGTCACACCATACCTGCAGGAAGCCGCCGTGCGGACGACGGTGCGCGCGATCGCGGAGTCGTGCCACGAGGACACCGTGCTCGCCTTCGACTACCTGTCCAAGCGCAAGGAGGACGCGAAGAGCACGCGTAACGACACGCAGCAGCTCGTCGCGGATCTCGGGGAGCCCGTGGTGTGGGGGACGAACGACGTGCTGCCGCTCTTGGTGGAGGAGGGGATGCGCAGCGTGGAGACGGCGAGCTTCGACGACCTGTGCCTCGCGCTCACGGGGACGTACGACCGGGAGAGGGAGTTCAGGTTTCAGCGGATCGCGGTGGCGTCACGGCGCGTGGGGCGGTTCGCGATGCTCGGGGAGCCTGGATAGGCGGCTCGAGCGCACCGCCGACCGGCGATCGCGGAAAGCGGACAGCGGGCAGCGGCGGCCAGAAAGCGGCGGCGGATCGCGGTCGATTTCGCGGGGGAAGGTTTTCGCCTTGACGACGTACCTACATTGGGTCACATGCACGGTGCCGGTGGGAAAATATCTTACCGAAGGCGCTCAAAGGGTACAACATCATGAAATCATTGAAGCTCATCACGTGCGGCTGGGGCTTGACGATGGCTGTCCTTGGAGCTGGCTGCTCCGTGGACACGGCGGAGACGGATGAGGCGGAGGAGATGTCGACCGCGGAGGCCGTGTCGACCCGTGTCGAGCCGGGCAAGTGGAAGCTGTACTCCAAGCCCTTCCACGAGCCGAGCGCGTTCTGCGACGTCCACACCGCCCTCGAGCTCGTCAACTCGGGGGGCGCCACGGCCAGGCTCCACGAGGCCGTGAGCGGGACGTGCAAGCTCGCCGTGATGCCGAACCCACGCTCCTTCAAGCTCCGCCTCACCGACGTGAGCTGCGGCTCGCCGTTCTACGAGGGCAAGCGAAGGGTGAACGGGAAGCTGTCGACCATCACGATCCAGGACAACCGCCACCGCACGTGCCGCGATCTGTCACGCGGCAAGATCATCGTCACCGAGACCGTGCCGAGCGCGACCGGTCCGATCACGACCACGAAGTTCAGCTTCGACGGCGCCCCCCCCGCGGTGGACGTCACCGTGCAGGGCAACCTCGTGCGCACGTTCGGGATCGGCGGCGAGAACACGGGCTCGAGCATCGCGACCACGTCCGGGTTGCTCGAGCTCGTGCTGGGCGACTGGCAGAGCGCGTTCGTCGCCGGTCGGACCGCCCGCGTGACCGGCGAGAGGACCACGCTCTCCGGCGTCGAGACCCACGACCGGCCCGCCATCGTCGTCCGCGACATGCTGGTGTGCCCCGCGCCCGGGACGCTGAACTGCATGCCGGGCCCGAACGTGCGTCTGTCGAACCTGTGCGCTGGAGCGAACCGGAGCTGGGTCCAGGACAACTGCGCGGGCGTGAGCTACGTCGACTGAAAGGACGGCCGCGCGCGCCGCTGGCGCCGCGCTGTCGGGGCCCGTCGCACCAGGCCCACACGGGGCCACGAGCGGCGAGGCCACCCGTACGAACGCGGGCGCCGTGCGTCGAGGATAGCGCTTCCTTCCGGACCGCGTACACTGCGCCGGATGCGCTTCGTCCGGACCCACATCCTCCCCCTCCTCACCTCCTCGATCGTCGTCGGCCTCGCCGCCTGCGGTGGCGCCGGGGACATCAGCGTCGGCGACGGCACCGAGGCCGACGCGGGGGCGGGCGCGGATTCCGGCGGCGCGGATCCCGGGCAGGACGCGGCTGCCGGTGAGGACGCGGCCACGCCCGACACGGGCTCCGCAGACGGCGCGCCGCCCGACGCGGGGCCGAAGGACTGCTCGGGATACCCGCTCGCGGTCGACCCGCCGAACACGCTCGATCCCCTCGTTGCCGGCCCGCTCGCCGTCGCGCACGCCACGCTCACGATCCCGACGCTCGGGCCTCTCACGAACGCGAAGGTGAAGGTCCACTACCCCGTCCAGGCCGACAAGGTGACCCCGCACCCGGGTCGCCACGCGTGGGTGATGTTCCACCACGCCGTTCACGGCCCGTATCCGGGGGTCACGTACGACAGGTACGACGGGGTCTTCGATCGCTGGGCGTCACACGGGATCATCACCTTCTCGATCGACGGATCGACCGTCTTCTTCCCGCCTCCGCCTTGCGGCCCGGGGTCCACGCCGTCCGGCGCGGGCTGCTACACCCCGCAGAACTTCGCGCAGCTGGGCGTGGTCGCGGGGATGATGGACGCGGCGATCACGTACGTGCTCGCGGAGCAGGAGAAGGCCACGTTCGTGCTCAAGTGCGCGCTCGATCGGGCGCGCGTCGGCGTGGCCGGTCACTCGCGTGGCGGGGGCGCGGCGACCCTGGTGAAGACGACGCGGGCGGACGGCGCGGTCGTGAAGGCGTACGTCGGGTTCCAGCCCGTCGATCCCGAGATCTCCCCCGGGGCGCCCACGCCTCCCGCCGCCATTCCCGTGTTCGACATCCCGGCGATCTGGTTCGACGCGGGCAACGACGGGGACGTGACGTACCCGAACACGGCCATGATCTACGCGCACACGCGGAACAGGGCGGCGCTCGTGACGATCCTCGGGAGCAAGCACACCTTCACGCTCGACACGCCGACGCCCCACCAGGGAGGCACGCCGCCGACCGTCACGCCCGAGGAGCACAAGCGCGTCACGCACTACTACTCGGTGCCGTTCCTGCGCGCGTTCCTCCGCGACGCTGCGCCCTCGGCCGCCGACGCGGCGCGCGTCGCGGGCCCGGACGGTTCGTCCGTGCCGGCGTCGGTCAGCTCGGGGGACGCGACGCTGCGCTTCCGGCCCGCGGACTCCGCGACGGGGTGGATCGACAGGTTCGACCACCCGATCGGCACGACGCCGACGACGACGGAGGCTGGTGGCCCGATCACGCTGTCGGGAGGGATGGCCGCCGTGAGCTACGAGACGTACTCGGGCAGCGTCGGTACCGGCGCGCTCGCGCAGGCCGTGAGCCGCCTCTTGCGGTCGGTGAGGCTCAACTGGAACGCGGGCGCGACGGACGCGGCGATGGAGATCGCCCTGCCGGCGGGCGCCTTCGCGGGCAGGAAGGCGATCGTGTTCGACACCGCGTACCTCGACTCGCCGAGCGTCACGAGCGGGACGCACCCGCTCTACCTCGAGGTGACCGACACCAGCGGCGCCATCGTGAGCCTCGCCATGAGCAGCCTCACGCCGGCGAGCTGGTCCAGGCGGCCCCGGAGGCTCGCGACGGTGCACGTGCCGTTCACGCGCCTCACGGGGATCGATCTCACGAAGGCGAAGGCCATCCGCTTCGTCGCCAAGGTGGGGACCGCGAACCACGACGTCCTGCTCGACGTCCTCCGGCTGGAGTGAGCGAGGTCAGACGCTGCTGTCCTTCTCTCCCGGCCACGCCGGCGTGCCGTGCCCGCCACCGACTTCTTGGCCCGTGCGGCCGCGAATCGGTACCACCGACGGATGGCGCGCACCCTCGCTCTCCTCCCGCTCCTCGCCGGCGTCCTCGTGAGCGGCCTCGCGCGGGCGGACGTGCCCCGGAGGACGCCGCCCGGGCGACCGCCGCGCCCGCCCCAGGCGGCGTGGTCGCCGGTCGTGACGCGGATCCAGCGCGGGATCTCGGCGGTGACCATGCGGGAGCTCGCCCTCGACGCGCAGCGCGAGCGCCACGAGCGCGTCGTCGCCGCGGAGCTCTCGCCCGGAAGCACGTCGTCGGGACGGACCGTCGTCCTCTCGACGACCGCGGGCGTGGCCGGCATGGTCGGGGTGGCGCACGTGGACGTGGCCGACGCCGCCGGACCCGTGCAGACGGTGAGGCTCGAGGTCGACGCACCCGAAGAAGCCGTCCTCGCGAGCCTCGAGCTCGTCGATCTCGACTTCGACGGCTGGCTCGACCTGCGGGTGGTTCGCCGGATCCAGCCCCGTCGCACGACGTACGCGGTGCGCCTCTTCGATCCGAAGAAGGGGCGCTTCGTCGACGGGGACCTTCCGCGCGCGCTCGGAACGCTGCCAAACCTCGAGGCGCGTCGCGGGACGAGGCGCATCGTGTCGACGGTCTCCACGCCGCAGGAGACGTCGTTCGCGTCCTACCGGGTCGAGGCCGGCGCCCTCGTCCTCGAGCGGCAGTGCGTGTTCCACGCCAGCTTCGGGGTGGGCCCGGTGGGCACGCTCGTCGTGCGCGAGCCCGAGGGAGAGCGCGTGCGCGAGCGGCGGGTCCTCGACGCGCCGATGCCACCGGGCTTCCCGGCGGCCTGCGACCTCTGACGCGCGATCCGACGATGTCGTCGTCCTGTCCGACGACGACGGACGTCACGCTCGCGGTCCCCCTGCCACGCGCCGCGTCTCGGGCGCATCGTGCCGCGGGGCGCTCGGCACCCGCGACCGAAGTTCGCCAGGATCTCGCCCTCTCCGGCGGGGGTCCGTATGATCGGTGCCCATGGTCCCCTCCCAGATCCGTGGGCGGACGCTCCTCCTCCTCGCGCTGCTCGCGTTGCTCCCGTCGGCTCCCGGCGCGGCCCTCGCCGCGCAAGCGCGGACCTCGACGCACTCGGCCGTCGAGGCCGCGACCCGCGTGCGGCCGGCCCCCGAAGCCCGCGCGCTGCGGCGGCGGCTCGAGGCCCTGGTCGCCGCCCGAGGGGAGACCGCCGTGACGACCAGCCTCGGGTACTCGCTCGACGTCGCGGAGCGCATCGTGGACGAGTTCGGGCCGCAGGCCGCCGCCTGGCGCGCGCGCACGGCGAGGTTCCTCGAGCTCGCGGAGCGGGGCGTCGATCCGTTCACGCACGCGAAGGGGGAGATCGTCCCGCGCGGCTACCGCACGCCGATCTCGCGCCGCACGCAGGGGTACGCCGTGTACGTGCCGCCGACGTACGATCCCCGGAAGGCGTACCCCCTCATGGTCGTCCTGCATGGCGGCTCGTCGAACGGGAACCTGTTCCTCGGCGTCGTGCTCGGGAACAACGAGAGCTGGAAGAAGTACGACCGCCACCTGTGGGACACCTACACCCCCCGCTGGACGCCCGACGTCATCGTCGTCGCGCCGGACGGCTACGGACAGGTCGGCTGGCGCTTCATGGGCGAGCAGGACGTGCTCGACGTGATCCGCGACGTCGAGCGGAGCTACCGCATCGACCGCGATCGCGTCGTGCTCTCCGGCCTGTCGAGCGGTGGCCTGGGCGCGTACACGGTCGGCTCCCGTCACGCCTCGGAGTTCAGCGTCGTGCAGGCCATCGCGGGTGCGCCGTCGTGGCGGATGTTCACGGGGGAGGAGCTCGCGCGGCCGATCGACGCCACGCTCATGCGTCCGCTCGACGCCATCGACCTCGCGGAGAACTGGCACGGCACGGACTTTCGATACTACCACGGTACGACCGACACCGGCCCCATGCGCCCCGCGTACGTGCACCGGCTGGACGCGACCGTGAACCGGCAGCGCGTCCCGCACCGGGGGACGTGGTACCCGACGGGGCACGACATCCTCTTCATGGCGCACCGGCACGGCCGCATCTTCGAGGAGCTGGCTGCCGTCCGCCGCGATCCGAGGCCGCGCGAGGTCCACCTCGTGAGCGGGGACTATCGCGCGGCCCGGCAGCACTGGGTCGAGGTGACCCGCTTCCACGAGTACCCCAAGCTCGCACGCGTCGTCGCGAAGGTGAGCGAGGGCCGCCTGGACGTGCGCTGCGAGAACGTGCGCGCGCTCGCCCTCGACCTCACGAGGGCGCCGCTGGAGGGCGAGGGGCTGGAGGTCCACGTGAACGGGGAGCCCGTGTGGGCAGGGCCGCGCTCGGCCCTCGGCGCGCGCCTCGACCTCGTCGACGAAGGCGGTTTTCGCCGCGGCGTGCCGGAGGACACCGGGCTCGTCAAGCGGCCCGGCTCGAGCGGACCCATCACGGACGCCTACTTCGGGCGGATGGTGCACGTGTTCGGGACGCGGCGTCCGGAGCACGCGGCCACGCTCGAGAAGCTCGCCCGTCGCGGCGCACGGGGTTGGCCCACCGGCGCGTGGACGGTGGAGCAGGAGGTCCTCCCCGACACGGCGATCACGCACGCGCTCGCGTCGAGCGCGCACCTCGTGCTGTACGGGACGCCCGGCGACAACCGCGTGCTCGACCGGATCATGGAGCGGCTCCCGATCCGCGTGACCCACGAGGCGGTGTTGCTCGGCGGTCACCGATTCACGGGCAGGGGCGTCGGGACGCGCTTCGTCCACCCCAACCCGGAGGCGCCCGGCCACTACGTCATCGTCGCGGCGGCGCCCACGCTCGACGGCGTCGCGCGCGGGCATGACCTACCCGACTTCGTGCCCGACTACGTCGTGTACGACGCCCGGTCGACCGCGTTCCGACCGCGCGACGTGCCGGCGAAGGCGCCCCTCGCGCGCGGCTTCTTCGACGCCCGCTGGCGGCTCGGACCCGACTAGCGCCAATGCCGATCGGATAAGGCATTCGTTGGAGCGAGGGTGCCCCCCCGTCGCGCTTCGCGCGAAGAGGTTCCGTGGAGGCGGTGGGGCGCCGGCGCGACCTTGAGGAGCCCGCGCAGACCTCACCCCCCGTCCCCCTCTCCGGTCGGCCCCGCGTCGCGTTGCCCCCCACCGCACCTCGAGGGTCCTTCCCGAGACCGAGCCGTGCCAGCGCTCCTCCCTCTCCCTTCCGGGAGAGGGAGGCCGGGAGGGTGAGGTCTG
>SXNL01000223.1 GCA_005777185.1 Myxococcales bacterium | reverse complement strand
GTCGGGCGCGCCGCGCGCGGGCGCCGTCGCGACGGGCCGGGTGTCGGGCGGGGCCGCAGGCGGAGGCGTGGTCGGGGGCTCGGGACAGCCCACGAGACCCGCGCACGCGCCCGTGGCGACGAGGCCACGCGCGATTCGCCTCCGGTTCGATCCCATCGAACCGCACCTTACCACCGTCGGGGGCCCGATCTGAGCTACGATGCGCCACCATGCCCCTCGATCCCTCGATCGCCCGACGCATCGACGATGCCGTGACCGCTCGCGTGGAGGCGCTCTCGCTCCTGTCGCGACGCATCCACGAGAACCCCGAGCTCCGCTTCGAGGAGCACAAGGCCGCCGCGTGGATCTCGGAGGCGTGCGAGAAGGAGGGCCACACCGTCGAGCGCGAGATCGCCGGGATGTCGACGGCCTTCCGCGTGAAGGCCGAGGGCGGCAAGAAGGGCGCGCGCGTCGCGATCCTGGCGGAGTACGACGCCCTGCCCGAGATCGGGCACGCGTGCGGGCACAACCTCATCGCGACCGCCGCGACGGGGGCCTTCCTCGCGATCGCGGGCGTGATGAAGGACCTCCCGGGCGAGGTGCTCCTGCTCGGCACGCCCGCCGAGGAGGGGGGGGGCGGCAAGATCCGCATGATCGACGCGGGCACCTTCACGGACATCGACGCGGCGATGATGTTCCACCCGTTCGACCGCGACATCCTCGCGCACCCCGCCCTGGCGTCCAACTGGTACAACTTCCACTTCCGTGGCACGCCCGCGCACGCGGCCGCGGCGCCGCACGACGGCCACAGCGCCCTCACGGCGTGCATGGATACGTTCCGGCTCGTGGACGGGCAGCGCGTCCACTTCCGGGACGGCGTGCGCGTGCACGGCTTCGTCACGAACGGCGGTCAGGCCGTCAACATCATCCCGGAGCATGCCGCGTGCGAGATCAGCGTGCGCGCGCGGGACACCGCCGAGCTCGCGCGCGTCGCCGCGATCGTGGAGCGCTGCGCGCGCGGCGCCGCGATGGCGAGCGGCGTGACCGTGGACATCACCGTGCGGCAGGGGTACCGCGACATGCGGAACAACATGATGCTCGCCCGCCGCTTCGGCGCGCACCTCGCGGAGATCGGCCGTACGGCCCGCGAGACCGACGGGCGCGTCGGTGCGGGGAGCACCGACATGGGCGACGTGTCTCACGTCGTGCCGAGCATCCACCCGTACCTCGCGGTCGTGGACGAGAACGTCGCGCTCTGCCACCAGCACGCGTTCGCGGACGCCGCCGGCAGCGAGCGCGGCCTCGACACGGCCCTCGACGCGGCGAAGGCGATGGCGCGCACGGCCGCGGAGGTGCTGTCGGACGCCAGTTTGCTGGAGGCCATCAAGGCGGAGTGGGCGGCGTCCTGACGGCGGGCCGCCGTCCGCTGCCCGCTGTCGCCTTCGTCTTCACCAGCGCACTCTCGCGCGCGACGAGCGCCGATCCGCCTCCCGGTCCGACCGAGGAGATCGAGGTGCGTGGCCAGCGCAGCGAGCTCGGGAAGACCTCGCTGCGGGCCACCGAGGTCCGCGAGCTTCCGGGCGCCTTCGGTGACGCGTTCCGCGCGATCGAGGCGCTCCCCGGCGTGACGCCGATCGTGAGCGGCCTCCCGTTCTTCTATGTGCGCGGCGCCCCGCCCGGCAACACCGGGTACTACCTCGACGGCGTGCGCGTACCGCTCCTCTACCACCTCGGGTTCGGGCCGAGCGTGGTGCACCCGGGGCTCGTGCACCACGTGGACTTCTACGCCGGCGCCGTCCCGGCGCGCTTCGGTCGCTTCGCGGGCGGGATCCTCTCCGGGGAGACCCGCGCGCGCGCGACGGATCTCCACGGCGAGGCCAGCGCCCGCTTCGTCGACGCGGGGGTGCTCGTCGAGACTCCGTTCGCGGACGGGCGCGGATCGGCGCTCGTCGCAGGACGGTACAGCTACACCGCGCTCCTCCTCACGCTCCTCGCCGGGGACACCAGGGTCGACTACTGGGACTACCAGGCGAGGGTCACCTGGGATGTCGGCCCGCGCGACACGATCGGCGCGTTCCTGTTCGGCAGCTATGACTTCCTCGGCCAGCGGGACAGGACCGGCGCGATGAAGGAGGTGCTCGGCACCCAGTTCCACCGCCTGGATCTGCGCTGGGACCGCAGGCTCGCGCCCGACGCCGACATGCGGCTCGCCCTGACGCTCGGGCACGACTACACGGGCACCGAGAGCGTGACGGGCGTGCGTGATCGATCCATCGGGGTGCGCTTCGCTTACGAGAAGCGCGTGAGCCCGACGCTGCGCGTGCGCGCGGGGGCGGATACGATCCTCGACCACTACGATCTGGTCACGAGCGCCCGTCCGGCGCGGAGACCCGCCCCCGGAGCCCCGGGCCCGGACTCCGGCTCCGCCGTGGACTCGTCGGGCAACGAGACCGAGCGCGTGTACCCTCCGCGCAACGACGTCGTCACGGGCCTGTGGGCCGACGTCGTGTGGCGCATCACGCCGCGCGTGGAGATCGTGCCCGGTCTCCGCGCGGACCACTTCGGCTCCGTGCAGTCGCACCCCGAGCTCGGGGACGTGCGCGATCCGCGTGCCATCCGGAACGGCTCCGTGCCCTCGATCGATCCGCGTTTCGCGACGCGTATCCAGGTGTCGTCGGGGGTGACGCACGTGGCGCAGATCGGCGTCTCGCACCAGCCGCCCTCGTTCTTCGTGCCCGTGCCGGGCCTCCAGGTCGGCCAGCTGAAGAGCGGCCTCCAGACGTCGATCGGCGTGAGCCACGGCCTCGAGATCGACCTCCCGTGGTCGTTCACGGCCGCGCCGACCGTGTTCGTGCAGAACTACCTCGGCATGACGGACTTCGCGACGTCCTGCAACGGCACCGCCCGCGACACCGACGACGACTGCGTGAACCGCCGCGTGACCGGCCGAACCTACGGGCTCGAGCTGCTCGTGAAGCGCGCGATCACGGCGCGCTGGACGGGCTGGATCGCGTACACGCTGTCGCGTACGACGCGCCAGACGCACGCGCTCACGTATGTGTACGATGCACGCACCCCGCTCGGTGGGACGGACGCCAACGGCGCGCTCCGCCCCATCGGGCGGCTAGCGCGGACCGGGGAGATCGCCGGCGAGATGGACCGGACGCACGTGCTCAACGTGGTCATGAGCTACGATCTCGGCGGCGGCTTCCGCGCGGGCGGGCGCTTCTTCTTCTACACGGGCACGCCCTACTCGCGTGAGGTGAGCGGCCTGCCGCTCCCGCCGTACAACGCGGAGCGCATGCCCAGCTTCCACCGGGTCGACGCGCGCTTCGAGAAGCGCTGGAGGGCGGGGAAGACGGGCCGCGTCTCGCTGGTGCTCGAGTGGCTCAACGCGACCTTGCGCAAGGAGGCGGTGGGTCTCGACTGCGATCGCGACCCGGAGGGGGGGCCGATCGACCGCTGCACGCCGCGGATGATCGGTCCCATCACGGTGCCGAGCATCGGCGTGGAGGGGGGGTTCTGACGAACGTGCTACACTCCGTGTAGAGGACCGACCCATGCGCGCAACCCAACTCGCTCTGGCGCTCATCTCCTGCTCCGTCGCCGCGCTCGCCGCGTGCAGCGTGACCTCCTCGCCGTCCCCCACACCGCCGGGGCCCACCTCGCCAGGTCCAGCCGCGACGAGCCCCGTCGCGCCGTCGCCCACGACCGCGCCGACCACCGCCCCGACCACGCCTCCGAAGGTCGATCCCGAGGACAAGGGGACCGACTGCACCAAGCTCGCGACGACGACCGACTTCTGGGCGCAGACCGCGAGGACGCTCATCACCGAGCAGCCGTCCGCGATGTGCAACTTCCAGGGCAACGTCGTGCTGGTCGTGAACCTCGCCTCCTACTGCGGCTACACCTACCAGTACGCGCCGCTCCAGAGCCTATACGAGAAGCACAAGGCGGCCGGCTTCTACGTGCTCGGCTTCCCCTCGAAGTCGTTCAATCAGGAGATGGAGACGGGCGCCGAGGTGAGCGCCTTCTGCACGAAGGAGTACAACATCACGTTCCCGATGTTCGCGATCGCGGACGTGGTCGGCCCGGCCCGGCAGCCGGTCTACAAGTGGATCGCCTCGCAGCCTGGCTTCGGGGCCGACGTGGCGTGGAATTTCGAGAAGTTCCTCGTCTCGCGAAAGGGCAAGGTCGTCGCGCGCTACCTGACGGACGTCGCGCCGGACTCCGCGGAGATCGGGGCCGCGATCGTCGCCGAGCTCGCCAAGCCGAAGTGACCCGTCACGTCCCGGCCACGCGGCGCGCCGCGCCTCGCCGGATCGACCGGGCGCCGAGCGCCGCGGCGAGGAGCGCCGACGTCACGTAGTACCCGACCCGCTTCGCGTCGAGCGTCGAGGACAGGTGCCAGAGGCCCGCCTCCGCGAACGGACCGACGAGCGCCTGCGTGAGCGCCCCCGTCCACACGGCGAGCACCGCGAAGGGGCCACCGCGCATCGTGTTCCGGTCGCGGGCGAGGGCCATCGCCCCGCCGCCCACGGCGAGGCCCACCACCCAGGGGAGGTCGAGCCCGCGCGAGAGGCCCCAGCCGAACAGGAGGGCGCCGACGAGGGCGCCGACGAGGGCGCCGGCGAGGGAGCGGGCGTCGAAGCCGAACCAGTTCACGCGCGCCGCTCCGCGACGTGGACGCCCGCGCGTCCGTCGACCGTGTGCTTCACGAGCCACGGGTGGCACCACTCGAGCAGGCGATCGAAACCGGCCCACGACTCCGCGTAGGCGAAGACCGTGTCGTCGGGGTGGGAGTGGTGGAACGCGTGGTAGCGCGCGCTCGCGAGGCCCCACGAGCGGCGAGCCGGCGGCAGGCCCTGCCGCCGGAGCGGCACGTCGCCCCACCAGCGGTGCTGGTAGACGTGGAACACGAGCGAGTGCACGAGCTTCCCGGCCGCGCCGAGGAAGAAGCCGACGTTGCCGGTGAGGAGCGACAGCGCGCTCATCAGCGCCATCCCGTACACGGCGGCGCTCCCGTAGGTCGAAAGCTCGTACGCGTCGAGCTGCGGGCCGTCCTTCGTGCCGTTGTAGCGGCGGTGGTGGCGTCCGTGCGTGCGCCGGTAGCGCTCGCGATCGTGGTGGACGAGGTAGTGATCGACCGCGTACACGAGGTCCGCGGCGACGAGGTACGTGGCGGCCGCGGCGACGACGGACAGCATGGACATGGCTCGGGAGCTCCTTTCCCGACGCCCCGGGGGGGGCGTCGCGCGAGAACGAGATCCGCTCGCTGTCGGCAAGAGCACCGGCGAGCGAAGCCAAGCGATAGTGGTTGAATCACTCGATGACCTAGCAAGACGCGTGCACGGCCGCGGCCCAGGAAATCGCTGACGAATCTCCGCCGCTCCCGCGTCGTCGCCTTCGCGCTGCGTAGCGTCGGGCGCGCGCGGGAGACCCGACGGGCGGGCTGTCGCCCCGGTGGGCCCGCGGCTAACGGCCGCGGATCGCGGACGCGGCCTCGAGGAGGCCCAGCGGGCTCGCCCTGAGCCGCACGTAGAGGTGATCGCGGTCGGTCTCGATGGCGCCGACCCCGAGCACCGGGGTCACCACCTGGAGCGCGCGGCGGATCCGCGGGTTGTCCGCGATCTTCGGGACC
Organism: Myxococcales bacterium; assembly: GCA_005777185.1. Taxonomy (GTDB): domain Bacteria; phylum Myxococcota_A; class Polyangia; order Polyangiales; family Polyangiaceae; genus SXNL01. The sequence continues at coordinate 7,355 of SXNL01000223.1, read as the reverse complement.
TTGAGCAGATCGATCACGACGCGGTCGCCCTCGGCCTCGACGATCATCGGCGGCCGTCTCGGGATGAACTTGACGAGGTTGCCGGGCTTCGACAGGTCGAGCGCCCCGGACTTGATGAGCGTCGCCACGGGCGAGTCGCTCTCGCCCACGAGCTCGAGCTTCACGTCCCGGAGGCGCACCGTCATGCGCATCGACTGGGGGTTGAGGTCGACCTCGTCGATCCGGATCGCGGCGGAGGCGCGCACGGCCGTGCCCATCGCGTCCACGATCGCCGAGAGGCGGATCGCGGGCGGCGCCGTCGAGATACGCACGTCCTTCGGCGCCTTCTTGCCGCCGGCCATCTGCTCGGCGAGGTACCGGAGCGCGGCGATCGGCACGCCGAACTTGAGGCCCGCCGCGTTCACCGCGACGCGGACCACCTCGTCGGGATTCTTCCGGACGTACTTCGCGGCGGCCGAGAGGATTGCGCGAGGCTTCAGCATGACCCCCGACGCTACCACGGGTCGTCGCCCCGCGGCCCTCACGATTTCAGGATGGAATCCCAGTTGTCGGCGATCTCCTGGGCCGTCCACACGCCGCCCTCCGCCTCCTTGAAGCGACCGGCCGTCTCGATGACCTTGAACGCGTACATGCGCGCGCCCGCGACCGCGAGGACGTGCCCCGTGCGATCGCCCGCAAGGTCGCTCGCGAGGAACAGGGCCGCCGGCGAGATGTGATCGGGCGTGAGCGACGCCTTGCCCTCGAACATCGGCAGGTCCTCGGTCATGCGCGTCTTGGCGATCGGGGCCAGCGCGTTGACGGTGATCCTGTGCTTCTGGAGCTCGATCGCCATGGTGCGCGTGAGACCGTAGACCCCCGCCTTGGCCGCCGCGTAGTTCGCTTGCCCGAAGTTGCCCAGCATCCCGCTCACGCTCGTCGTGTTGACGATGCGGCCGCCCTCGCCCTGCGCGACCATGCGCGCCGCCGCGGCTTGCGAGACGAGGAAGGTGCCCTTGAGGTGCACGTCGAGGACGGCGTCCCACATCGTGTCGTCCGTCTTGAGGAACGTCTTGTCGCGCAGGATCCCCGCGTTGTTCACGAGGACGTCGACCCTGCCGTAGACCTCCACCGCCCGCGCGACGAGCGCCTCCGCGTCGTCGCGCGACGCCACGTTGCTCGCGAACGGGATCGCCTGTCCGCCCGCGTCGAGGATCTCGCGGGCGACGCCCTCGGCGAGGGCCGCGTTCGCGCCGCGCCCGTCGCGCGCGCTGCCGAGGTCGTTGACGACGACCTTCGCGCCCTCGCGGGCGAAGAGCAGCGCGTGGCTCCGGCCGATGCCTCCGCCCGAGCCCGTGATGATCGCGACCTTGCCGTCGAGCAGTCCCATGGCCGGCTCTTACCACGCGTTTTCGCCCGTGCGCGAATCTGGTATGGTCTGCGAAAGGCGCGGGTGAAAGATCCCTTCAAGACCCAGAAGTTGAAGGCGGTCCGGCCGGTCGACGACCTCGGCCCCGCGTCGGACCCGCACAGCGTCCCGATCGCCGGGAGCTCCTCGCAGCGGCTTCCGCCCCCGTCCCTGCCCGCGTCCGCGCGCTTCCCGCCCTCGTCCGATCCGAGCTGGAAGACCGAGGGCGTGATGACGGAACGCACGACCGAGCCCGAGCTCGTCGCCGCCGTCCCGCGCCTCAAGGATCGCGCGACGCTCACCGTGATCACGGGCTTCAACGCGGGGCAGGTGTTCGCGCTCGACGGCACGGCGTACGTCATGGGTCGGGGCAGCGAGGCGCAGATCTGGATCGAGGACGCGTCCGTGAGCCGGGAGCACGCGCGGATCATGTGCGCCAGCGACGGGACCTTCGTGCTCGAGGATCTCGGCTCGACCAACGGCACGTTCGTCGCGGGCCACCGCGTGACGGTGCAGCGCCTCGCGAACGGCGACGGCATCCAGCTCGGGCCCACGCTCCTGCTGCGCTTCGCCATCACCGACGACGCCGACGAGGAGCTCCAGCGCCGCCTCTACGAGTCGTCCACGCGCGACGCCCTCACGCGCGCGTACAACCGCAAGTACCTCGTCGAGCGGCTCGGCGCCGAGGTGGCGCACTCCCACCGGCACCGCGTCAAGCTCTCGATCCTCATGATCGACGTCGACGAGTTCAAGCGGCTCAACGACGCGTACGGCCACCTCGTCGGCGACATGGTGCTGCGCATCGTCGCGGCGCAGATCGCCCGCGTGATCCGGGTCGAGGACGTCTTCGCCCGCTACGGGGGAGAGGAGTTCGTGATCCTCGCGCGTTCGACCGGCCGCCTGGAGGCGTGCCAGCTCGCCGACCGTATCCGCGAGGCCATCGCGTCGCTGCAGGTGCCGATCGACGGCTCCGCGGACCTCAGGGTCACGGTCAGCGTCGGCGTCGCCACGCTGGCGGAGGCGGGCGAGAACGCCACGCCGGCGTCGCTCCTCGATCTCGCGGACAAGCGGATGTACAGAGCGAAGTTGGCGGGCAGGAACAAGGTCTGCGCGGAGGGAGGATCGCATGCATAGGTTCAGGGTCGTCGCGCCGCTCCTCGCCACGCTCGTCGCCGCGGCCTCGTGCAAGAGCGATCCGGGGCCGTCGACGCCGGCGAAGCCCGCCCGCGTGACGTTCGCGAAGGGCTTCCTCTGGGGCACGGCCACGGCCGGGTTCCAGGTCGAGTCGGGCCTCGCGGCCACCGACTGGGCCGCCTGGGTGAAGACCAAGGACAAGATCAAGAACGGCGACTCGCCGGACGCCGCCGGCCCCGACGCGCTCGCGCACGTGGACGAGGACATCGCCCTCATGAAGGCGATGGGCAACACCGCGTACCGCTTCTCGATCGAGTGGGGTCGCCTCTACCCGACGCGGGACGCCTTCGCGACGGACACGCCCGACCCGGCCGCCATCCAGGCGTACGACGGCGTGCTCGCGAAGCTGAAGGCGGCGGGGATGGTGCCGATGGTGACGCTCCACCACTTCGTCACGCCGAGCTGGCTCTCCGATCCGTCGAAGGGCTCCGAGCCCCAGGCGTGGGAGCGGCCCGAGATGACGGACCTCTTCGTCGAGTACGCGCGCCGGATCGCGAAGCGATGGGGCGACAAGGTGGACTGGTGGTGCACCATCAACGAGCCGCTCAACGTCGCGCTCGGCGGGTACGTGCAGGGGAGCTTCCCCCCCGGGCAGCTCCTCGCGCTCGATCGCACCTTCGCGGTCGTGAAAGCCGAGGCGCGCGCGCACGCCAAGGCGTTCGAGGCCATCCACGCCGCCGACAAGGCGGACGCCGACGGCGACGGCAAGGCGGCGATGGTGTCGATGGCGTTCCACCAGCGCGAGTTCCACCCGCTCGACCCCGAGGACGAGGCCGACGTCGCCGCCACCCGCCGCACCCGGTACGTCTGGAACCAGTGGATCCTCAACGTCGTCGTCCGCGGCGACTGGGACGACGACTACGACGGCAACTACACCGGGCCCGCGGACAGGAAGGGTGACCCTGCCCTCGCGGCCCACGTCGACTGGGTGGGCGTGAACTACTACTCGGACACGCTCATCAGCGCGAGCCGCGGTGTCGTCATCCCTGTCATCCGGGCGGCCGTCATCCAGGACAACCTGCCCACCACGCGCCCCAAGACGGAGTTCGGGTGGGACATCTACCCCGAGGGCATGGGCACCGTCCTCGACGAGGTGGCGACCTACAAGCTGCCCATCCTGATCACCGAGAACGGCCTCGCGGACGCGAAGGACACCAACCGCGCGCGCTTCCTGGCGGAGCACCTCTACGAGGTGGGCCGCGCGATCACGCGCGGCGCCGACATCCGCGGGTACTTCCACTGGGCGCTCCTCGACAACTTCGAGTGGGCGAGCGGCTTCTGCCCGAAGTTCGGCTTCGCGTCCTACGACCCGGCCACGAAGAAGCGCACGCTCCGGCCGAGCGGCAACACGTACCGGCAGATCGCCACCTCGGGCGCCGTCGAGCTACGCAACATCGAGGCCCTCCCGCCGTACACGAGCGCCACGTCCCGCTGCCACTGATCCTCAAGTCCCGTGCTGGCGTGCCGTTCGAGTGGGTGCCATGCGTTCCTCTCCGGCGCGGTCGACCGAGTACCACTTCTCGTTCTCCGAGATCGAGGCGATCCGCGACACGAAGGCCGAGATCCTCCTGCCGATCGAGCAGGCGGAGCCGGACCGCCCCACGTTGACGGTCCTGTCCGGCGTCCACGCCGGGCAGACGTTCGTGCTCGACGCGCCCGAGGTGCTGATCGGGCGGGCGCCCCACGCCCACGTCTTCCTCACCGACGACGGCCTGAGTCGCCACCACGCGCGCATCCTCGCGCGCGACGACGGCTCGTACCTCGTCGAGGACCTCGGCTCCACGAACGGCACCTTCGTCGGGCGCGCCCGCATCAAGAAGCGCGTCCTCTCCTCGGGTGACCGCGTCCAGTTCGGGCCCAACATCTCCATGCGCTTCTCGATCGTGGACAGCGGCGACGTGGCGCTCGCGACGCAGCTGTACGAGGCATCGACGCGCGACGCCCTCACGCGCGCCTACAACCGAAAGTACTTCCTCGAGCGCCTCGCCGCCGAGATGGCCTATGCGCAGCGCCACAGAACGCCCGTGGGCGTCGTCGTGTTCGACATCGATCACTTCAAGACCGTGAACGACACCCACGGCCACGCCGCCGGGGACTCGGTGCTCCGCGAGGTCGCCGCGAGGGTCGCGGCCACCGTGCGCACCGAGGACGTCTTCGCGCGGCACGGGGGCGAGGAGTTCGCGGTGCTCGTCCGCGGCGTCGCGCGGGAGGGGATGGCCGCGTTCGCCGAGCGCCTCCGGCAGAGGATCGAGGGGCTCGACGTGTCGCACGAGCCCGAGCGCGACGGGAGCGGAGAGTGGCGCCTCGGCGAGGCCACCCACATCGCCGTGACCATCAGCGCGGGCGTGGCGTCCCTCGAGGAGATCCCGACGGGCTCGGCGCCCGGCCTCCTCCTCGCCCTCGCCGACGAGCGCATGTACGACGCGAAGAAGGCGGGCCGCAACCGGGTCGTCGCGGGCTGACGCGCGTCAGCCCCCGTGTAGCCTGCGCGCCGTGCGTCGGAGCGGCTTGACGCGGCCGGAAGAGGGATGTTACCTCACTGAACCGCGATTCAGAGACCGCTGCCTCGCGCCGCTCACTGGTGTGGCCGGCCGGACGCACGAAGCCCTCAAGGAGAACGCCATGGCCGTGGACATCAAGAAGCTGTTCAACGAGGATCTGCCCGCGGGGCTCGCCAAGAACGGCGACGACGCCAAGCAGCTCGCCGCCACGTACCAGCTGAACATCTCGGGCGACGACGGCGGCGAGTGGTGGATCAGCGCGAACGACACGGCCGTGTCCTGCGAGTCGAGCGCGAACGGCGTCAAGCCCGCGGACTGCACGCTCACGATCACGTCCGAGGACTTCCAGAAGCTGCTCGAGAACCCGCAGGCCAACGGCATGCAGCTGTTCTTCGCGGGCAAGCTCAAGGTCGCGGGCAACCAGATGCTCGCGATGAAGCTGCAGAAGCTCTTCAGCTTCAAGTAGGTGCATCCGCAAAGTGAAGCGGGCCCTGCGGGCCGGCCGCTCGCGGGCGTTCGCGTTCTCGACCTCTCTCGCCTGTTGCCCGGGCCCTTCGCGACGCTGTTGCTCGCCGACATGGGGGCCTCGATCGACAAGCTGGAGGACACCTCGGGCGGCGACTACATGCGGCACATGCCGCCGCAGATCGGCGGGGAGAACAGCATCTTCCTCGCGCTCAACCGCGGCAAGCGCTCGTTCGTCCTGGACCTGAAGAACCCCAGAGGGCGCGAGGCGCTCCTCGACCTCTTGCCGCGGTACGACGTCCTGATCGATCAGTTCCGGCCGGGCGTGCTCGCGCGGCTCGGGCTCTCGCACGAGACCTTGCGCGGTCGCCACCCTGGCCTCGTCGTGTGCGCGATCACGGGCTACGGGCAGACGGGCCCGCTCGCGCACCGCGCGGGCCACGACCTCAACTACCTCGCGCGGGGCGGCGTGCTCGGCTTCCAGGGGCCGAAGGACGGACCGCCGGCCGTTCCCGGCTTCCAGATCGCGGACATCGGCGGGGCGCTCTATTGCGTCGTCGGCGTCCTCGCGGCCCTCCTCGCACGGACGCGCACCGGAGACGGCGCCGTCGTCGACGTGTCGATGATGGAGGCCGCGATGGGCTTCGCGATGAGCGGGTTCGGCACGCAGTTCGGCGCGGCGGTGACGCGTGGAGACGAGCCGCTCACGGGCGGGCTCGCGTGCTACCGCACCTACGAGACGAAGGACGGCCAGTACATGAGCCTCGGCGCGCTCGAGCCCAAGTTCTGGCTCGCGTTCGCCGCGGGCGTCGGTCTCGAGGCCGACATGGGCGCGCTCGTGCCAGGTCCTCACCAGGCCGATCTCACGCGGCGGGTCGCGGAGATCTTCGCGGCGCGCACACGCGCGGAGTGGGAGGCGTTCGCGAGCGAGCGGGACTGCTGTCTCGAGCCGGTGCTCACGCCCGTCGAGGCGATGGCCGACGCCCACGTGAAGGCGCGCCGGCTCTTCTTCAAGATGCAGTCGCCCTGGGGCGAGATCGACCAGATGCGGCTCCCGTTCTCGCGGGAGGCTCCGACGCGGCCGCCGCCGAGGCAGGGCGAGCACACCGAGGAGATCCTGCGCGAGGCCGGGTTCGAGGACGCGCGCATCGCCTCCTTGCGCGCCGCGGGCGTCCTCGGCGGGTGACCCTCGCGAGGGGCCCGATGCCCGCGCGGCTCCCGTCGACGTCGACGTGGAAAGGCGGTCTGAAGGACAGCCCCTCAGATCTTCTTGTACTCGTCGATGAACTCCCAGTCGGCGATGATCCCCTTGCGCAGGAGGATCGACAGTAGCGCCGCGAGGATCGCCTCCCACTGCGGCGTCTCGCCGAGGATCTCGCTCGCGTCCGCGCCGTGGGACATGGCGCGCAGCGCGCTCAGGAGATCGCGTGTCGTCAGTCCGTCCGGTACGGCCCCGGCTCCGGCCCCGGCCCCGGCCCCGGGCCCGGCGGCGGGGGGCGCCGTGTCCCCCCGCTTGCGGCCCCGCGCAGGGAGGCTGAGTTGCGTGCCGTCGAGGAGGGTCAGCGCCAGCATGCGCGGTCGCTTCGCGGGGACCCCGCCCGCGGGTGTGATGCCGGGCACACGGGGGCCCGAGGGAGGCGTCTGCACCGACTTCGGCGCTTCCACCGGTCGCACCGAGTCCGGGCGAGATGGCGGTCGAGGCGGCTCCGCCTTCCCCACCCCGGGAGGCGGCTCGGGCGGCGGGGGCGGTGCGGCCGGCGCGGTGGCGCGCGCCAGGTTCGCGGGCTCCGGCGCACGCGGGGGGGGCACGG
>SXNL01000222.1 GCA_005777185.1 Myxococcales bacterium | reverse complement strand
GACGAGATCGGCGACATGCCGCTCGAAGCCCAGGCGAAGCTCCTCCGCGTGCTCCAGGCCCGGGAGGTGTTCCCCCTCGGAGCGACCACCGCGGAGAGGGTGGACATCCGCGTCGTGTGTGCGACCCACCGCGACCTGTACCAGTACGTGCGCGAGGGGAAGTTCCGCGGGGACCTCTTCGCGAGGCTGAACGAGCACGTCGTCCGCCTCCCTCCCCTCCGCGAGCGCAAGGAGGACGTCTACCAGCTCGCGCTCGCGTTCGGAGCGCGCTACGGCCGTCCCGAGCTCGAGTTCACCTTCTCGTTCGTCGTGGCGCTGCTCCACTACGGGTGGCCGTTCAACGTGCGCGAGCTCGAGAGCTGCATCAAGCGTGGCGTCGCGCTGACCGACGGGGCGCCGCTCGACACGCAGCACCTGCCGGACGCGGTGAGCGAGCACATGAAGGACTACGGGGATCGGTCGCGAAAGGACTCGATCGGCCTCGTCGCGGCGAGCCTCGAGAGCGTGCTGCCACCGGCGGACGCGCGCCGGCCGCCGCCCACGGAGGAGGAGCTCCGGGAGCTGCTCGTGCGGCACAAGGGCAACATCGCGGCGATCGGGCGCGAGCTCGGCAAGGAGCGGATGCAGGTGCACCGCTGGCTGAAGAGGTACGGAATCGGCCTCGACGGCTATCGCTAGAGCACCGATTCACGAATTCGGAACCGCGGGCCTCCGCCGACCGGCACCCGCGTCTACGGCTCCTCACCCACGCCCGCGATCCGGAGCTTCCCCTCGAAGCGGCGCAGCAGCATCACGACGTTGTCCTGGAAGAACGTGTCCCCCGTGCGGGGCAACGTGAGCGGCACCCGCAAGAGGATGTCCCCGCGCTGCATCTCGTGGGGGCGCAAGCGCTGGGGGACGTCGTCGTACTCGAGCCGCTGCATGCGCTCGAGCCGCACGTAGTCGACCCCCACGAGCTTCTGGAACTCGACGCTCCGGATCCTCTGCCGGTAGACCTCGACGAGGCGCGGCGAGCCGGCCCGGCCGGCCGGGTCGAGCTGCACGACACCCGCGAGGAGCAGATCGCCGAGCGCGTCCATGTCCTCGCGCTCGAAGGCGTGGAAGAACGCCCGCACCACCTGCTCGACCGCGGGCGCGGGGACAGGCTCGCGGAGCGCGACCACGCCCTCCGCCTCGGCGCGATCCACCGCCTCCGGCACCGCCGCGGGCGCATCGACGAACACGCCATCCGGGCGCCTCTTCTGCTTTGGCAGCTCGGCCTGCGTGACGAACGCCGCCCCTCCACACGCCGCGAGGCCCAGCCCCAGCACGACGATCCGGACGCACCCCGCGACCGCCCGGCGGCGGTCCCCGCCCGCTTTCGGAGAGAGGGCGGCAGGGGGTTGCGGTCGGCGCGGAACGCCGGCGCTACAGCCGTTCGATCTGGGGGGCCTGCCCACGGTCCAGGGTGACGATCGCATGTTCGGCGACCGCTTTCCAGCCCGTGATCTCTGGGCGGCCGAGGCCATTGGCGCCAGCGCGGCGCACGAGCGGGCTCGACTCGTCATCGAAGTCGCTCGCGACCAGGGAGAAGTGGAAGCTGTCGAGCTCGGGCGTCTTCCGCCTGAGCGCCGGGTCGTTCTCCATCAGCGCCTCGGCGTCGCCCTTCCCCGAGAAGACGCGGTACGCCATCGGGGCGCCGCGGTACAGCGCGCAGATGAACTCGCCGTTCGTGACCACGGCGTTCGTCATGCCAGGCTCGCCGCCAACCTCGGCGCACATGCCGTCGATGAGCGAGAGCGATGCGCGAAGGGCCTCGGCCACGGGCCCCGGATCCGCGCGCCCGTCGCCGAGCCGGCCGGCGTCATGCAGGAACGAGAGGAAGACGTGGAAGAGGATCTCCGAGTCCGTCTCTCCGCGGATCCCCGCGCGCAGGAACTCCGGGACGCTCGCGACGAGTCTCTCGCGGATGGCGTCGAAGCTCGGAATCGTGCCCGTCTGCGCGAAGAGCCACTGACGGTAGCGGAAGGGGTGGGTGTTCTCCGTGCGGAGCGCCCCGACCGTCGCGGAACGCACATGACCGACGAGCAGGTCCGCGCGGAGATCGGAAGTGAGCTTCCCGACGTCGATCTCCTCGCGCTCGTCGGTCGGGCGGCGCCTCATCAGGACCTCGCCCCCCTGGTAGAACCCGACACCCCAGCCCAGCGGCGATCCGCGCGCGCGGACGCGGAGAGCTGCGGACTCGTGGGCGAGCACGCGACCGGCCAGGTCTCCACGATTTCCTACCAACCCGAATAGACGCGCCATGTTTCCTTCTACTCTCGATGCATCCTTCGCACCGGCGGCCACCTCGTGACGACGAGGACGGGTCCCGTCTCTTTACTCTGACGACCGGCGCGCCGACGCGCCCCCCTCACCCATGAAATAGGTGAGACAAGCGCGCACAGAATCGTGGAACTGCTCGGTCAACCGTCGCCTCGGTCGCGATGTTCCTTCACGTGCTGCGGCTGGGCCAGGAACGCGCGCGCGCGAACCCTGCGCCGCCGCTGCAGCGCCTGCGTCAGCGCGTTGACGCAGAACGGCGCCATCGCGGCCACGACGAGGGCGACACCCCAGATCGGTATGTGCACACCTGGTCTCTAGCACCATCACTTCTGTCCGGGGGGCACGATGAAGGGGACGACGTGCTCGCGGCCCTCGAAGCCCGCGCGGTACTGCGCCGCGGAGTGCTGCGACGTGAAGGGACCGATCCGCACGCGGTACCAGGTGCCGCGTCCGGGAACGTGCGCCTCGAGCACGTACGCCTTGTGGTTGCGCGCGCGCAGCTGTGTCGCGAACTGGTTCGCCTCGGCCTGCGTGCGGAAGGAGCTGACCTGGAGCTGGTAGCCGCCCTCGCGTCCGGTCGGAGCGAGCTTCGCCTCGGAGCCTCTCGCGTCGGGCTTCTCCCCGTCCGGCGCCGGCGCGATCTGCGCGCCGTCGCTCGCGGCCTTCGTGAGCGCGTCACGGGGCCGGGTCACGACCGGCGTCGCGTCGAGGACGTTCTGCGCGGGCAGCGGCACGACGGGGAGTCTCTCCGCAGCCGTCGGCGGGCCCACGGGCGCGGCGGGCGCGGGCGGGTTGGTACCCTTGACCGCGGCGAGGGCGGTGGTCGGGCTCTTGTCGTCGCTCAGGATCGCGGGGAACGTCACGTCATGGGCACCGAGATCGGTCGCCTTGTGGGTGACTCCCCCCTGAGCCTTGGTGTGATCGCGGACGAGCTCTCCAAGCGGGTCGGCCTTGGGAGCGGGCTCCGCGGTTCGCTTCCCCCCGAACGCGAGCGCGGCGAACAGCACGCACGCCCCGCCCAGCGAGACGATCGCGATCGTCACTCCCTTCCCCACGCGGGGCTCGGCGTCGGTCTCCTGGATCTGCTCCAGGTTCCTCACAGCTCCAAGGTCGCTCATGGATCCATCCTCCTCATGCGTGATCTTCCGTCCCCTGCCCCACCAGGCGCTCCAGGCGCTCGGGCGCCGAGATCCCCAGCGCCGACAGCGCCTCGGCGTAGACCGCCCGGATCGCCAGCACCCAGGCCAGGCGGGCGCCCGTCTTGTCCCGATCCCACGACGCGCTCCACGCGGGCGACGCGCGCATCGAGTCTCGCGGCAGGATCGGGTCGTCCTTGTGGCGCGTGTAGTAGCTCTGCACCGCCTGCGCGAGCTCCTGCACCCAGAAGACGATCCGGTGCGGCTCCCGGAGGAGCGCAGCCTCGCAGGCGACGTCGGGGTACTCCGCCACGCGGACCGCGATCCCGAGCTCGTCCTCGCCCAGCTTGTGCCACGACGTCGTCGACGGCGCGAAGCCGAGCTCGGCCGCCCTGCGCAGGATCGAGGACAGGCGTGCGTACCCGTACTGCACGTAGAAGACCGGGTTGTCGAGCGAGGCCTTCTTGGCCAGCTCGACGTCGAAGTCGACCTGCGAGCTCGCCGCGCGCGAGAGGAAGAAGAAGCGGAGCGCATCCCGACCCGCGCCCTGGCGGCCGGTCGCGGCGTCGATCTCGTCCATGATCTCGTCGGCGGTGACGACGTTGCCGGCGCGCTTCGACGAGCGGACGAGCTCGCCGTTCCGGTAGACGAAGACGAGCTGGTACAGGAGCGCCTCGAAACGCTCGCGGGGCAGGCCGAGGGCGCCGAGGGCGTTCGCGACGCGGGCCACGTAGCCGTGGTGATCGGCCCCGAGGACGACGAGGAGGCGATCGTATCCGCGGGAGACCTTGTCCGCGAAGTACGCGATATCGCTTGCGAAGTATGTGTAGTCTCCGTCGGACTTCCGCACGACGCGGTCCTTGTCGGCGGAGTCGCCGCGCGCGACGAAGAACACGGCTCCGTCCTTCTCCTCGAGCTGGCCGGACGCGCGGAGACGCCCGAGCGCACGATCGACGTCGCCCCACCGGTGGAGCGACTCCTCGCTGAACCAGACGTCGAAGTCCACGCCGAGCGCGCCGAGCGTGCGCCTTAGCCCCGGGAGCGTCGTCGAGCCAGGGATCCCGTGGAGCATCAGCGCCACGCACAGCCGCGTGAGGGCCGCCGGCTCTCCCGCGAGCGCGTCCGGGTGGATCGCCCTCAGGTGGTCCGCGAGCTCGACGACGTAGTCGCCCTTGTAGCCGTCCTCGGGCACCTCCCTGCCCTCGGACACGGCGCGCACGCTCGCCGCGAAGACGCCGACCTGGCGGCCGAAGTCGTTGACGTAGTACTCGCGGGTGACGCGGTGCCCCGCGCGCTCGAGCAGGCGTCCGACGGCGTCGCCGAGGATCGCGTTGCGCGCGCTCGCGACGGTGAGCGGACCGGTCGGGTTCGCGCTCACGAACTCGAGGTCGACGCGCTCGCCCGTCGCGCTCGCCTGCCGTGCGAAGGCCTGGGGCCCGTGGAGCAGGCGATCGAGCTCGCCGGCGACCGCGGACGGCCGCACGCGCAGGTTGACGAACCCCGGGCCGGCGACCTCGGCGCTGGCGACGACCGGGCCGTCGGCGAGCTCAGCCGTCACGAGCGCAGCGATCTCACGCGGCGGCTTGCCGACCGCCTTCGCGAGGACCATCGCCGCGTTCGTGGCGAAATCCCCGTGCGCGGCGCGCCTGGGGCGCTCGACGACGAACGAGGCCGCACGTACCGCGGCCTCGGCCCGCTCGGGGTCACCAAGCGCGGTCGCGCCAGCGAGGGCCGCTAGCGCCCTCGTGACCTCATCCTTGACCGCGCGCGAGAGACCCATGGCTGTCCACTCGGGTAGCCCGCGCGCGCGGCGCGGGCCAAGTTCCCAGGATCACGTCAGCAGCGCCGAGAGGTGCGCGGCCTTCCAGCAGGTCTCGGCGAGCTCGAGTTCGGGGACGCTTCCCTCGACGATGCCACCCCCCGTCCCGTAGCGGGCCGCTCCGTCCGGGCCGATCTCCATCGTGCGGATCGCCATCGCGAGGACCATGCCGCCGTCGCGACCCACGTACCCGAGCGCCCCCGTGTAGAGCCCGCGGCGCTCGACCTCGAGGTCGCGGATGATCTCCATGGCGCGAACCTTGGGCGCGCCGGTGACGCTGCCCGCCGGGAACACCGCCCGCAGGCAGGCCTCGAGCGTCGCACCGGGCGCGCGGCGCGCCCGGATCTCGGCGCCGCGGCTCCACACGAAAGCGCCTCGCTGGAGATGCGGCCCGCGAGCGACCTCGACGGTGCCCGGCGAAGCCACGCGACCGAGATCGTTGCGGTGGAGGTCGATGGCCATCGTGAGCTCGGCGCGCTCCTTGTCGCTGGCGTCGAGCTCGGCCGCAGCGCGGCGATCGGTCGACGCGCAGCTCCCGCGCGCGCGGGTTCCCTTGATCGGGCCGGTGCGCAGGGTTCGCCCGCGCACGGAGAGCGCGAGCTCGGGGCTCGCCCCCACCACGGTGGCTCCGGAGAAATCGCCAAAGAACCCGTAGGCCACGGGTGAACTCCTCATCGTGTGCAGGAACAACTCCACGCGCGATCCGCGCACCTGAAAGTGCAGGAACCTCGCGAGGTTGACCTGGTAGATGTCACCCTTCGCGATGTGTTCGAGGGCCGCGCGGACGCGGGCGACGTGCGCCGCGAGTTCCTCGCCCGGGAGGGCCTGGAGCGAGAAGTCGCGACGAACAGGCGGCCCCTGGAGCGCGCGGACCAGACGTCGAGCGCCGCGCTCGTCGTCCGCCTCGATGACGGACATCGACGAGCGGTGATCGATGCGTAACACCGCGTCGTAGCGACTCCATGCGGGGGAGGAGAAGGCGACCGCAGGGCGGGTCTCCGGCGTCGTCCACGCCGCGCGCTCGAGCCCGCGCAGGGCCTCGTAGGGGACGACCCCCACCCATCGGGGGGCGGCCGGCTGCCCGGCCCACCCTCCGCAGGGGGACGAGAGCGGGGGCACGACCGAGTCACACCGGTCCACCGGCGCGCACGCGACGAAGCTCGACGCGCCGGTACCCGTGAGGCCGACCAGCCCAGGCTGATCCGAGAGGGTCCGCAGCGCGTCCTCGAAGGTGATCCACCGATCGAGCTCGAGGATGAACACAGGCTCGCGCTTAGCAAGGCGGGGGGCGGTGTGCTAGTGGTCGGCGCCGTGATGTCGTGGCCGAGACGCGCGACCCTCGCGATCACGCTCGCGCTGAGCGCGCCGTCGTGCACCTCGACCCCCGAGGGGACGATCGAGCTGGTCACCGGCGGGGAGAGCGACGTCTTCACGCGCGCGCCCGCTCCGAGGACGATCACGGTCGACGCGTTCGCCGCCGACGGCAAGAAGTCCAGCGTCTTCTCGGGCCCGATCTCCGCCTCGCTGGACCTCGGGACGCTCGATCGGACACTCCTCCGCCGTCTCGAGGTCCGCGCCGCGGACGAGGCGGGCGTGGTCCGCGTCCGGGGAGGCTCGCTGTTCTTCCAGTATGGCGCGCTCGACGGAGGAGCCGTGCTCCAGATCTTCGTGCAGCGCGCCGGCGAGACGGCCCGCCTGCCGCAGCCCTTCCCGGACGGGCGACGAGACCCGCTCGTCGACGTCGTCCGCGGAAGGGTCGTCGTCGTCGCGGGGGGAGGCGGGCGAGAGACGCAGCTCTACGATCTGCTCCGCCTGCGGCCGGTGTCGAGTCCGCCTGTCCTCGCGCGGGTGCCGCGCTCGCTCGCGGTGTTCGACCTGCACGTGGTGGCCATCGACGACGCGGGGGCGTCGGACTTCGATCTGGCGCTCGGGGCCTCGAGCGACGTGGTCACGCCGGCGCTCGGGACCTTCGGCGAGGTGGCGGGCGGCCAGACCGTGTACGCGTCGAACGGCGCGGCCTTCGTGGTCGGCGCGACGCGCACGTCGGGAGCGCCCACGGCGCGCGTGCTTCGCATCGACGCCGCCGGGAAGCTCGCGTTCGTGTCGCTGACGACGCCGCGCCTCGGCGCGGCCGCCGCGTGGGTCGAGGGGCGCGGCGTGGTCGTGATCGGAGGGGCGGCCGGCCCCACAGCGGCCGCCGCGGAGGTCCTCACCGTCGACGGCGCCCTCGCGACGCCGACCCCGCTTCAGCCGGACGGCCTCGGGACGCGCGCGGCCGTCGCGCTCGACGGGAGCCGCGTCCTCGTCGCGCCGGACCCCCGTGTGATCGACCTCGGGTGCTCGCAGGCGTGCACGCCGGAGAGGTGGCCCGCGCTGCCGGCGAAACTGGTGACGGCGCGGGCGTACACGACGCCGGATCTCGTCGGGGGGGCCATCGTGGTGGGGAACGACGAGGCGGGAGCGACGAGGGTCTTCGTGGTCAAGAAGGACGCCGCGGAGGAGCGGCCGCTGAAGGTCGCGCGGAGCGGGGCGGGATCGGTCGGGATGCCGACGGGAGGCGTGGGGATCGTGGCGGGCGGCTCGGGCGTGATCGAGTCGTTCGTGCCGTGATCAGTCTCGCCGCGCATCCAGATCCGCCAGCGTGATCTTCGGGCCCGCGAACCGGTGCCGCACGACGAGGCCCCACGACGCGACGAGCACGATCGCCAGGCCGCCGAGCATGCACGCCGGGACCTGGTTGGGCGGGAGCGAGCAGGCCACGAGGACGGCCGCCGCCCACGCGACCGCGAGGACGGCAACCGGGATCCCGAAGCGACCGAGGTTCCACGGCCCCACCTCGCGCCACCGGCCGGTCCGGCGCGCGACGACGCCGAGCGCGATCGGGAGCGCGTAGCTCACGTAGAGCCCCATCGTGGCCATGCTGACCATCGCATCGAACGTGGCGCTCGAGAGGCGGCTCATCCCCAGCACCAGGACGAGCGGGACGCCGGTCGCCGCGAGGATCGACACGTGCGGCGTCCGGTTCACGGCGTGCACGCGCCGCAGCGCCGCCGAGAAGGGGAGGCCGCGATCGCGCGAGAACGCGTACAGCGTCCGCGACGCGGAGGTCACGCTCGAGAGCCCGCAGAACCACATCGCGAAGAGCGCGAGGGCCATCCCCGCGCGGCCCGCAGGCCGTCCGAGCGCCTCCTCCAGGATCGTGAGGACCGCGTGCTCGTCCCTGGCGACACGCGCGAGGTCCGGGATCGCCAGCGTCAGCCCGACCACGTACAGGTAGCCGAAGATCCCGCTCACCACGACGCTCGAGACGATCCCCCACGGCGCGCGGCGGCGTGGATCGTGCGTCTCCTCGCTCAGGTGGGCGGAGGCGTCGTACCCGGTGAACGTGAACATCCCGAGGATGAGCGCGTTGACGAAGCCGAGCCCGTAGCGGTGATCCTCACGCAGCGTGAAGCCTGTCTCCATCACGAAGCGGGGCGGGTGCTTCGCCGCGAAGAGGAGCAACGCGGACAGCGTCAGCGCGCCCACGACGTGCACGGTCGCCGAGAAGTCGTTGAGGCGGGCGACCCACCGCACGGACGCGTAGTTCAGCCAGGCGT
The DNA here is from genome assembly GCA_005777185.1 of Myxococcales bacterium. Classification (GTDB taxonomy): domain Bacteria; phylum Myxococcota_A; class Polyangia; order Polyangiales; family Polyangiaceae; genus SXNL01. The sequence continues at coordinate 2,550 of SXNL01000222.1, read as the reverse complement.
GGCTGGAGAGGATCGCGGCGTACACGAGGAGCACGCTCTCCCTCGGGAGCCCCAGTGTCGGCACGAGCTCGCGCGCCAGCCCGAGGTCGATCGCGGCGACGATGGCGAACTGCCCGACCAGGTTCGTCGCGGCCGTGAACCAGCCCCACGCGGGCCCGCCGAGGAGCGCCGACCAGTGGTAGAGCGCGCCAGCGGTCGGGAAGGCGCTCGCGAGCTCGCCCATCGCGAGCGCGACCAGGAGCGTCCCCACCGCGACGAGGGGCCAGCCCAGGCCCAGCGCCGCCGGTCCACCGCCCTCGAGGGCGGTCCTGTACGTCGTGGTGATCCCCGTCAGGATGCTGATGATGGAGAAGCTGACGGCGAAGCTCGAGAAGCCGCCCATCGCCCGGAGGAGCTCCTGCGCGTAACCGAGCCGCGAGAGATCCTCGTCCTCCGGACGTCCCGGTGCCACGCCAGCCACGCTAGTACAGCGCGCCCCGGGTCCGTGAAGGGATCGTGCGGCTCGGCCCGTTCCGGCCCGAAGCCCGGCTTCTCCCGGGGAGGGCCCGGAGAAACGGAGGTTGACGGCCCCGGGGTGGATTCGTCACCATGTAGCGTCGCGAAGCTCGCCATGCTCTCAGCCTCCACCAGGTTCCGAGTCCTGCCCTTCCTGGCGGCTCCGCTCGCCGCCGTGCTCGCGCTCGACGGCTGCGGGGGCACCAGCGGCACCGCCATCCCCCCCGCCGACGACGCCGAATCCAGCGGCACGAGCGGCGCGAGCGGCACGAGCGGCACGAGCGGCACGAGCGGCACGAGCGGCACGAGCGGCACGAGCGGCACGGGCGGTGGCACCGACGCCGGCGGTGACGCAGGAGCGGACGCGCCGGGGCTGGCCAGGTTCAGCTTCTTCGTCGTCAGCTACAAGGCCATCCAGGCGCTCTCCGGCAGCAGCCAGGGGTTCGGCGGCGACCTTCGCTTCGGCGAGACCGGCCCCGGGGCGGGGTTGCGCGGCGCCGACAAGATCTGCGCGACCGTGGCGGAGCGCAGCATGCCCGGCGCGAGCGCGAAGCCGTGGCGGGCCTTCCTCAGCGCGGCGACCGACGGACCTGGCCAGGTCCACGCCATCGATCGGATCGGCGATGGGCCCTGGTACGACAGACTGGGGCGGACCTTCGCGCTGAAGAAGGCCGACCTACCCTTCTTCCGGCCCACGAGCGGCGACACGGCGATCAAGTTCGACTTCCCGAACGAGGACGGCGTGCCCAACCACGCCCCGGACGGGACACTGGTCGACAACCACGACACCCTCACCGGGTCCAACGCTCTCGGGCACGTGTACTCCCCCATGGCGACGTGCCTCGACTGGACCGCCAAGGAGGGCAACCTCGCCGTCGAGGGCAAGCCGCGCGTCGGGCACTCGTGGCCGCGGACAGCGGGGCCCGGTATGGACGGCGGTGTCAACGGCGTGTACGGGCACTGGATCAGCTCCTTGACGGAGTCTGGCTGCGCGCCCGGCGTCAACCTGCTCGAGCAAGGGGGCCCGAAGCCGAACGAGGTGACGGTCGGCTCCGGAGGCGGGTACGGCCGCTGGTATTGCTTCTCCATGGTGCCATGATCCCCGACGAGCTCGCGCGCCCGTCCTCTGCCTCCCCGGCGTCCGAGCCGATCGACGGGCGCGCGTCGTCGTCGGATCTCGACCACTTTCCCCCACCGGCGCCCACCGGCGGCGCGCGGGGCACGGTGGGATCGCCGATCGAGCTCATGTCGGCCGACGATCCCCGACTCGGGCCGGATCCACACCCGATCCTCGGGTGGCGATCGAACCGCTTGCCCGGCATCGCCCGTAACTTCGAGATCGGCCCATCCGCCCGCGCGATCCCCAAGATCGTGCCGTGGACGGAGGCGCTCGCGGTCACGTTCGCCACCCGCGAGTCGGAGGCGCGCGACCGCTTCCTGGCCACCGAGGAGCTGATGCGCGTGGCCGAGTGGATCCTGGGCTCCGCGCACGAGATCCTGCTGCGACAGGGCCACCTCTCCACGCTGGAGAAGCCGCCCGAGGGCGATCCCAACCCGACCATCCGCCTCACGTTCGGGGAGACGGGCGCCATCTTCGTGCGCGCGTCGTCGGAGTTCGAGGTCGTGTCCATCGTACAGATCCACGCCGAACCGGAGGCCAAGGTCCAGGGCGAGCAGGATCCGGGCAAGTTCTGCCGCATCCACATCGCGGCGCCCAGGAAGGAGCATCTGCGGTTCCGCTTCGCACGCCTCCGGTGGTACCTCGCGACGCAGCGGCGCTCGCGCGCGCGCCACGATGACGAGCCGGCCAGCAAAGCGAGAGAGCGCGAGGCGGGGTACGAGCCCCATGGCGACCCGGTCGATCCGGCGCAGCAGATCGTGACCTTCACCCACGGCATGGTGCACGGCTAGGGCCAATGCCGTTCGGATAAGGCATTCGTTGGAGCGAGGGTGCCCCCACCCGTCGCGCTTCGCGCGCGAAGAGGTTCCGTGGAGGCGGTGGGGCGCCCGCGCAGACCTCACCCCCCGTCCCCCTCTCCCTGAAGGGAGAGGGGG
>SXNL01000221.1 GCA_005777185.1 Myxococcales bacterium | reverse complement strand
GCGCGGACCTCACCCTCCCGGCCTCCCTCTCCCGGAAGGGAGAGGGAGGAGCGCGCGTGCTCCGCGCAGACCTCACCCTCCCGGCCTCCCTCTCCCTGAAGGGAGAGGGAGGAGCGCGGCCACGGATCGCGCGCTCAAGAGCTGTCCAACAATTGCCCGGGGCTGCCCTTCGTTGAGGTTGACGTTGACGTGAGCGTTGACGTCGTCAACGTCAACGCTCACGTCAACGTCAACGGGAGAGGGCGCGCGCAATTTTGGACAGCTCTTCAGTCCTGCGCGAGGAGCCGGGCGAAGCGCAGGATGACGGGCGACAGGTAGAGGAGGCCCGCGACCGACACCACGAGGACCGACACGGCGATGCCGGTGTAGAGGGCGCGTGCGTCGTGCACGTGGAGGGCGCGCTCGTAGACCGGCGTGTCCGGGAGGGAGGCACGGGCGTGGGCCGCGTGCGACCGCTTGAGCATGCGGCGCCGGAGCAGGACCTTGGCCGCGTACTCCGGCGTCTGCCAGATGCGGCGCGGACTCGGTGGGTAGCTCGCGAGCAGGACCGCCGGGTCGTCGCGGCGCGGCCCGAGGCGGACCTTCGGCGGCGACACGTCGACCATGGTGCGGGCGAGGCCCGGGTCGCCGGGCGGGGGATCGGGCGGCGTCTCCTGGTCCGCCGGAGGCGCGGGCGCGACCACCACCGGGGCCGGGGCGGGCGCCCGGCGCAGGCGAGGATCGTCGGCCAGCTCGAGGCTTGGCTCGTCGTCTTCCTCGTCGTCCCACCGCGGCGCCGGGGCGGGCGGGGTCGCCTTCTTCGCGGGGGCGGCAACCGCCTTCGGGGACGGGCGCGGACCGAGCTCGAGGTCGGGGACGCCCGCCGGTCCGCCCGGTGGCGCTCGATCCGGGTCCGTTCGGGCCATCCGTGGCGAGGATACCACGTGGCGTCGGCGCCGGCCCGCGGCGTCCGTGTCGGCCGGCGGCTTCCAACACATTCTCGCTTTCGGGGGTGCAACGGCGCGCGAGGCCAAGTACGTTGCGGGCGCGCATGCGCCTCTTCTCCTCCAAGGTACCTCCCGTCGCCCAGGAGATCACCAAGACCCTGGTCTCGGCTGGCGACATCGAGACCGAGCGCGGCGCGGAGGTCGAGGCCGATCTCGCGAGCGTGCTCAACCAGTACCTCGCCGCCGAGAAGGACGTGAACGAGAAGACGAAGGATCTTCTCTCCCGCACCGGCCGCGGCGAGGGCGAGTTCTCGCGCGTGCGGGCGCAGATCGCCGAGTCGAAGGGCATCAAGGTCGGCGAGGACATGCTCGACTACGTGCTCGACCAGCTCGTGGAGATGCTCCACTACTCCAGCAACGTCGAGGAGATCTTCGCCGAGGACGTCGCCATGCGCCGCAAGATGGCCGTGATCCTCAAGCGCCACATGCAGGCCGACCAGGAACTCGACGTCGAGGTGCGCACCCAGCTCAAGCACGTCAAGGAGGGCACGCGCACCTGGGACATCGAGTATGCCCGCGTGATGGAGGCGACCCGGCGGAAGAGGGGGCTGAGTTGAGCCCCCACGCGGCGCTCCTCGGCCGCCTCGTCGAGGCGATCCAGGAAGATGGGTTCCTCCTCCTGATCCTCTCGTCTCCGAGCGGCGCGGGGAAGACGACCCTGACGCGGCGGCTCGAGCAGCGGTTCCCTGACCTCGTGTTCAGCGTGTCGCACACGACCCGCCCGCCCCGCGCCGGCGAGATCGACGGCAAGGACTACCATTTCGTCTCGAGGGACACGTTCCACACCATGGCGGCGGAGCGGCGGTTCCTCGAGTGGGCCACGGTCCACGAGAACATGTATGGTACATCGTTCTCGGAGATCGAGCGGGCGCTCTCGAAGCCGGGCTGCCGCGGCATCATCTTCGACATCGACTACCAGGGGGCGCGGCAGATCCGCGCGCGCGTTCCGATCGTCGCGGCCGTCTTCATCCTGCCGCCCTCGATGCTGGAGCTCGAACGTCGCCTGCGCGGTCGCGCCAGCGAGACGGAGGAGGTCGTGCGGAAGCGGTACGCCGTGGCGTCGAAGGAGATCGAGCACTACGCCCTCTTCGACTACATCGTGGTGAACGACGTCCTCGAGGAGGCGTTCGACCACCTGTCCGGGGTCGTGCTGGCCGAGCGCTCGCAGCGCTGGCGCCGCGCCGCGCTCGCCGAGGCGCTCCTTCGCACGGGGATCCTCCCGTGAGCGCGGGCCACACGCTCGGCGTGATCGGCGGCAGCGGTCTCTACGACCTCGACGGCCTCGCGGGCGTGGAGGAGGTCGAGGTCGACACGCCGTACGGGCGGCCGAGCGACGCCCTCGTGCGCGGCCGGCTCGGGGAGACCACCCTGCTCTTCTTGCCCAGGCACGGGCGTGGCCACCGGGTACCGCCCCACCAGATCAACTACCGGGCGAACGTTTGCGCGATGAAGAAGGCGGGCGCGACCCACCTCCTCAGCGTGAGCGCGGTCGGCTCGATGAAGGAGGAGATCCGCCCGGGTGACCTCGTCGTGGTGGACCAGTACGTCGATCTCACGAAGCGGCGCATCTCGACGTTCTTCGAGGACGGCATCGCCGCGCATGTGGCGTTCTCCCAGCCGGTGTGCGCGAGCCTGGCCGAGCGCACGGCGCAGGCGGCCGAGCGTGCGGGCGCCAGGGTGCACCGCGGCGGGACGTACGTGTGCATGGAGGGGCCGCAGTTCTCCACGCGCGGGGAGAGCCTCGTCTACCGGTCGTGGGGCGTGGACGTGATCGGCATGACCGCGATGCCCGAGGCGAAGCTCGCCCGGGAGGCCGAGCTCCCGTACACCACGCTCGCGCTCGCCACCGACTACGACTGCTGGCACGCGTCGAACGAGCCCGTGAACGTCGAGTCGGTGATCGCCGTGCTGAAGGCCAACGTCGCCGTCGCGCGGCGCACGATCGTCGAGCTGGCCCTTGCGCTCCCCGATCGGGGCGAGAGCCCCGCCTCGACGGCGCTCCGAGGCGCCGTCATGACCGACCCCGGCGCGATCACGGACGAGGCGCGCGCCCGCCTCGCATGGCTGCTGCCGTAGCCGGGCGGGTATGGTAGGGTCGGCGCCCGTGAAGGAGAGATCGCCCGTCCTCATCGTCGGCTCGCTCGCGTTCGACGATCTCGAGATGCCGTACGGCTCGTTCAAGGACGTCGTGGGCGGAGCGGCGACGTACTCGTCCATCGCCGCGTCCCTGCTCGCGCCCGTGCGCCTCGTCGGCATCATCGGACAGGACTTCGAGCAGAAGACCCTCGACATCCTCGCCGCGCGCGGCGTCGACCTCGCAGGCGTCGAGCGCGCCGGCGGGAAGACGTTCCGCTGGGCGGGCCGCTACTCGAGCGACCTCGTCACCCGCGAGACGCTCGACACGCAGCTCAACGTCTTCGCCGACTTCCGCCCGAAGATCCCCGAGGCATACCGGAGGTCGCCGTTCGTGCTCCTCGGCAACATCCACCCCGCGCTCCAGGTCGAGGTGCTCGACCAGGTCGAACGCCCCGAGATCGTCGTCGCCGACACGATGAACTTCTGGATCTCGGGGGAGCGGGCTGCCCTCGGCGAGATGCTCCGTCGGGTGGATCTCCTGGTCATCAACGACGAGGAGGCCCGCCAGCTCGCCGGCTGCCACAACCTCCGCCGGGCCGCCACCGCGATCCGCGCGCTGGGACCCCGCTGGCTCATCGTCAAGCGCGGCGAGCACGGCGCGCTCCTGTTCGACGACCTCGGCATGTTCTTCGTCCCCGCGTACCCGCTCGAGGACGTGAAGGACCCGACGGGCGCCGGCGACAGCTTCGCGGGCGGCCTCGTGGGCTACCTCGCGAGCCACGGACACGTGTCGGAGCGCCTCCTGCGACGCGCGATGTTCTTCGCGTCCGCGATGGGCTCCTTCTGCGTCGAGGACGTCGGCCCCCGCCGCCTGCTGGAGGTGCGGAAGGAGGACCTCCGGCGCCGCCTGGACGCGTTCGTCCACATGATCGACTACGGCGGGGATCTGCCCTTCGCCGAGGTCGCGGAGCGGCCATGAGGATCGACCGATTCGCGAGGGGTGTCGGGGCGGTCGTCGTGCTCGGTGGGGCCGTCCTCGGCGGGGCCGGTGTGCTCGGCGCGTGCGAGGAGGATCCGCACCGGCGCTCGACCGCGGCGTCGGCGGGCGAGTGCACGTCCCAGGCGGGGAAGCTCCCGGAGCCCAACTGCGACAACTCCGAGAAGAGCTGCTCGCCCGAACCGGGGTGCAGCATCAACGAGGCGAAGTGCGGGAGCAAGTCCACCTGCCTGCCGATGGTCGACAACAAGGGCAAGTCGCTCCTCGACTTCCGCATCCGCCGCCTCAACGTCGCCGCCCCCAAGGCGCTCGCGCAGGCCTTCATCCAGAAGACGGTGGTCACGACCAACATCGACCTTCAGGCCAAGGAGTGCGGCGAGCTCGGAAAGGGGCTCTTCACGTGGCTCCTCAGCGTCGATCGCACCAAGAACGAGATCACGACGGGCGGCGCCCCGCCCCCCAGCGACCCGTTCGGCAAGGGCTTCTGCTTCGCGAACTTCACGACCGCGGACGGGATCGCGATCGCCCCCATCACCGCCAAGCTCTCCTTCACCGGCGAGACCTTCAAGTCGACCGAGAAGAAGAAGCTCAACGTCCCGATCTTCATCAGCCCGGATCCGGCGAGCGTGATCGTCCTGCCGATCACCGACGTCACCATCGAGGCGACGACCATCTCGGCTGGCGGCAACTGCATCGGCTCGCTCAACCTGGACGGCATCTCGGCGCAATGCACGGACGACCCGGCCACGTGCTCCAAGTGGAACACGGCGGGCTCGCTCGGCGGCTTCATCACGCTCGAGGAGGCGGACGGCGTCTTCATCCAGGACCTCACGCAGAGCCTGTGCGTCGTGCTCACGCAGTCGACCAAGGATCCGGCCACGAACAGGTGCAAGCGCGAGAACGGCAAGATCGCCTTCCAGGGCGACTTCTGCTCGACCGACCGTCAGCCGGGGAGCTGCAAGGACAGCGTGTGGATGGCCGCCACGTTCGCGGCGGCCGCGGTGAAGGTGTTCGACGGCGCCGGCGTGCCGGCGTGCAGCGGCGCCGGGAACAAGGATGGCGGCGTCGAGGGCGGGGCGGCCGACGGCGGCGGGGACGCGGCGACAGACGCCAAGGGCGACTGACGTCGCGGGCCTCCGCCGCGTGAGGTGGGCAAGGGTGGGATAGCTCCCGCGTCACGCGTTCTCCCGATCGGCCCGCCGTCGCCAATTGTGCTGGTAATTTCCGCTTTTTCCGCCATTGTGTCCGGCGTCGACCGGGCCGCGACGAGCGGCCGTCCCGCGGTCGGGGTGCACTTGGCGCGCCTGCCTGTCATTCTCCTCTTCTAGATCCTGCCGCTGTCGTTGTCGTCCGTAGTGCCTGAGCTCGGCTCGGGGAGGTCCCATGCTTCGAAGAACCTGGCGCAACTTGTTCCTGGTCGTCCTCTTCCTCCTCGTCGCGTCATGCAGCGGCGGCGGGTGCTCGAGCGGATGTGGAGGCTGCGGCGGATCGACGCCGCTGCCGGGAGGCTTCCCGCGCGACAGGGCCATCCAGAACGCGGCCAGCGTGCGCGTCACGCGACCGGGCCTCGACTTCATCGCCACGGCGATGCCCGCCGTCGCGGGCAAGGCCGCCGGCGCGACCGGGGGTGTCCTCGGCGTCGACATCCCGAAGACCGATCCCGCGAAGACGAGCATCGCGAACCTCGGCATCGGCGAGTTGTTCATCGATCCGATCGTCTGTCCGGACGGGCCCAAGGCCTCCCCGCCGCAGTGCAAGGTGACGGTGAACCTCGGGAACTCCACCTTCAAGCTCGACGCGGTCACACCCAACTCGGTCGTGCTCCGCGGCGTCATCCCGATCAAGGTCGACGACACGCCCATCGGCGCCACGCTGAGCGCCAAGCCCATCTTCCTGCCGTCCTTCGACATCGGCTCGCTGACCATCCACATCGGCTACGGCAACGGCAGCTGCAGCGGCGGCGTGCCCAACGTGACGCCCCACGCGCTCCCCGTCACGGTCACGATCCCGCTGATCGCCGAGACGATCGCGCCGCGCGACGGTTACACGAAGATCGACGTCAACGCGGCCGTCATCGACTTCACGCTCGACAACGGCAAGGTCCAGGTGTGCTCCAACTGCGGCTTTGCCACCGACGTCTGCAGCGCGATCACGAACTCCGGCTTCGTCAAGGACCTGGTCCTCAACCCCATCAAGAGCGGCCTGCAGGATCAGGTCAAGGGCCTCCTCGAGGACCAGCTGTGCACCGCGCCCAACCCGGCGCTCAACCCGCCCTGCCCCACGGGCTCCAAGCCGGACGCCGGCAACAAGAAGTGCGTCTACAACTCGAAGACCACGTCGTGCGTCCCCACGCTGCTCGGGACCGACATGCACCTCGACCTCTCCGGCGCGCTGAAGAGCATCTCGCCTGGCACCTCCGGCGGGCTCGACTTCGGCCTCGCGGCGGGGGGCGACATGCAGCCGTTCCCGAAGGCCCCGGCCGACAACACCCCGTACCAGGGGCACACGCCCAACGGCATCACCCTGGGCATGCTCGGCGGCGCGCTCCCGCAGCCGCAGTCGAACTGCGTGCCCGTGGCGAACCTCCAGGTGCCGACGGGCATCCCCATCCCGGACGAGATCACCGTGGACAAGCTCACGCCCTGGCCGTCCGGCGACACCGGGCCCCACATGGGCATCGCGCTCGCCGGGCGGTTCCTCAACTACAGCATGGGGAGCGTCTACAACAGCGGCCTGCTGTGCCTCGGCATCACGACCCAGCAGATTCCGCAGATCAACAGCGCCCTCCTGAGCGTGCTGATCCCGTCCATCAAGACGCTGACCTTCGAGCAGCGGGCCGCCTCGGTCGCGATCACCACGCGCCCGCAGACGCCCCCCACCATCAAGATCGGTGGCGGCAAGGACATCAAGACCGACCCGCTGCTCGCCATCCAGATGAACCGCTTCGGTGTGGACTTCTACATCTGGAGCTACGACCGCTTCGTCCGCGCCTTCACCTTCGAGGGCGACATCACCGTGCCGCTCAACCTGTCCACGGCCAAGAGCGCGAAGAACACGAACGGCGGGCTCCAGCCGGTACTCGGTGACCTCTCGATCGCGAACGGCAAGGTCACGAACGCCGAGACCCTCACGGACGACCCGGCGAAGATCGCCTCCGCGCTCAGCTCGATCCTGGGCGGGCTCGGGGGGCAGCTCGTCGGCGGCGGCATCAACCCGATCGATCTCTCGGGCGCGCTCAAGTCGTTCGGCCTCGGCCTGACGATCCCCGACGGTGGGGTGCGAAAGCTCTCCAAGGGCTCGGACGACTACCTCGGCATCTTCATGAACCTCTCCACCCTGCCCGGGGCGGCCACCATGGAGGTCGACACCGAGGCGAAGCTCGTGTCGAAGATCGTCGACAAGAGCGCGATGACCTTCGAGGGCTACGATCGCGGGCGCATCCCGCGGCTCGCGATCGAGATGTCGTCGCCCATGGACGACGGCGTGACGCCCATCGAGTACTCGTGGTCGATCGACCAGGGCACGCGGAGCGCATGGACGCGCGAGAAGAAGGTAACGATCCAGGAGGACATCCTCTTCTTCCAGGCGAAGCACACGTTGCAGGTGTCGGCCCGCCTCGTGGGTCAGCCCGAGACCGAGGACTCCTCGCCCGTGGTCATCCCGTTCGCGATCGACGCGCTCGCGCCCTTCGCGCAGGTCAAGGTCGAGAGCGGCGCGTTCACGGTGTCCGCGTGGGACATCGTGAGCGACTCCGCCGCGCTGCGCGGGCGCTACAGGCTCGGTGGCGGCGAGTGGAGCGAGTGGGGACCGCTGGAGCGCCTCGAGAAGGTCGACGGCCAGGGCAAGCGCGAGGTCACGGTCGAGGTGCGCGACGAGGAGGGCAACGTCGTCACCGTCACGGAGCGCCTGATCCGCGGCGTCGCGGATCCGACGCTGGCGGCGGCTGGCGGTGGTTGCGGTTGCTCGACGCCGGGGCAGACAGGCGGCGTCGGCCCTCTCGGCGTGCTCGCAGGTATCGCGGGCGTCCTTGCCCTCGGGCTCCGGGGCCTCGGCCGCCGAGGTCGCTCGGGGCTCCTCGGCCTTCTCGGGCTGGGGAGCATCACGGCCGTGGCCTCGACGAGCCAGGGCTGCGCTTGCGGCAGCGAGGAGGGCGGACAGACGGGCTGCGGCGCGGACTGCAACAGCCCCTGCCAGGACGGCCTCCCGCGGGGCGTCGTGGGCTCCTACCTGTCGGTCGCCAAGGCGAAGGACAACACCATCTGGGTCGCGGCGTACAACGACGCGGTCCTCTCCGACGGGGACTTCCGCCTGTATGGCGACCTCGTCGTCGGGAAGTACGATCTCGGCAAGCAGGCCGTCGACTGGAAGACAGCGGACGGCCTGCCGCCGCCACGCACCGACGGCACGTGCACCGACAACGACCCGCGCGGCTGGCGCAAGGGAGAGACAGAGTCGGGCGACAACGTCGGCTTGTGGACGAGCCTCGCGCTCGGCAAGGACGAGACGCCGATGGTCAGCTACCACGACGTGACCCGCTCGGCCCTCAAGTTCGCCGTGCTCGACGGCAACGCGTGGCGAGCCCACACCATCAAGCACGGCGCGAGCGCGGACTACGGGCGCTACTCCAAGACGATCGTCGTCGACGGCAAGCCGGTCGTCGCGTTCCTGGCGATGGAGCCTGGAAACGCTGGACGGATGCGGTCCAAGGTGACCATCGCGCGCGCCACGGAGGAGCTGCCGAAGGCCGACTCCGCCTGGAAGTTCGAGGACGCGGCGATCATCGAGGACAGCCCGTGCCGCGCGTCGACCTGCAAGTCGAACGAGGCGTGCGTCAAGGCGACGGGCATCTGCCAATCCAAGGTCGCCGGCTGCACCCCCGCCGACTGCGGCACCGGAAAGGCCTGCGTCACGATCGACAAGAAGTCGGCGTGCAGCGACATCATCGACCAGGCGAGCGTGGAGACCTACCCGAACACGTTCGGCGCGTACATCAGCCTGGCGAAGGGCCCGCAGGGCCTCGGCATGGTCGTGTACGATCGCACGCACGGAAACCTGGTCGCGCTCGCCAACGTCGGAGGGGGTTGGCAGCAGACCATCCTCGACGGCGAGACGGGGTCGCGCAAGGACAAGACCGCGGTGGACACGGGGGACGTCGGCGCGGGCGCCTCTCTGTTCATCGACGGCGCCGGCACGTGGCACGTGACGTACGTGAACGGGATCGACGAGACGCTCCGGTACGTTCAGCTCGCCGGCGGGAAGCCCACGAAGTCCGAGGTCGTCGACGACGGCCTCGGGCTCGACGGCAAGCCCTTCCCGGACGGGCGGCACATCGTCGGCGACGACTCGTTCGTCCAGGTCGAGCCGAGCGGCTCGATCAGCGTGTTCTACCAGGACGCGACGGCGGGCACCCTCCGGTCGGCCAGCGGCGTCGCCCAGGGGGCAACACGAAAGTGGACCTCCAAGCTCGTCGCTCAGCCGGGCAAGTTCGCCGGGTTCTTCCCGAAGGGCGTCGACGGGAAGATCGCCAACTTCTGGCGGCAGACGAACAGAACCACGAAGGAGATCACCGGGGACGTCTCGATCGTCGGCATGCCCTAGTCCCAATGCCGATCGGAAAGGCATTCGTTCGAGCGAGGGTGCCCCCACCCGTCGCGCTTCGCGCGCGAAGAGGTTCCGTGGAGGCGGTGGGGAGACCTCACCCCCCGTCCCCCTCTCCCTGAAGGGAGAGGGGGCATGTGAACGGGAGAATCGCCTCTCGCAGGGTCTCCCGCTTCAGTCGTGCGTTCTCGAGGCGAACGAGGGGGACGCCACGGCGCGCGAGGATCGTCGTGCGCCTCGCATCCCGTTCGGGCCGCTCCGCGTCGTCGTGGACGGCGCCGTCGATCTCGACGACGAGCCTGAGCGCGGGCGTCCTTCCTGAGACCGATCGGTGCCAGCGCTCCTCCCTCTCCCTACAGGGAGAGGGAGGCCGGGAGGGTGAGGTCTGCGCGGCGCTCCCGGAACCTCTTCGTCTCCCCCTGAGCGCGCGTAGCGCGCGATTTGGGCGAGACCGACGCGCGCAGCGCGGCGAGTGGGGGCACCCCTTCTCGCTGGATC
>SXNL01000002.1 GCA_005777185.1 Myxococcales bacterium | reverse complement strand
GGGCAGCCCCGGGCAATTGTTGGACAGCTCTTGAGCGCGCGTAGCGCGCGATTTGGGGGAGACCGACGCGCGCAGCGCGGCGAGTGGGGGCACCCCTTCTCTTGCGCTGGATCGCGCCTAACCGATCGGCATTGCGCCTAGTCGCCCTTCTTCTCGTCCAGGATCTTGAACTCGACACGGCGGTTCGCGGCGCGCCCGTCGTCCGTGTCGTTGGACTGCACCGGACGCTCGAGGCCGTAGCCGTGGGCCTCGAGGCGCTCCTTCTCGACGCCGTGCTCGACCAGCCACTTCATGACCGAGTTCGCGCGGTTCTGCGACAGGGTCTTGTTCATGCCGGCGCCGCCGCGGTTGTCGGTGTGGCCGTCGATGGACACGCGCTTGATGGCGGGCTGGGACTTGAAGATGTCCGCGACCTTCTGGAGCAAGGGGAAGCTGTCCGCCAGGATCACCGCCGAGCCCGTCTGGAAGTGGACCTGCTCGAGGACGCGGATCATCCCGCCGTCGATGCGCACGAGCGGGCAGCCGTTCTTCGTCTTGTCGGGGTTGGGCGGGCCCGGATCGTGCGGGCACGCGTCGACCGCGTCGAGCACGCCGTCCTTGTCGGCGTCGTCCTCGGGGCAGCCATCCTCGTCGTCGATGCCGTCCTTGTCCTCGGGCGCGTCGGGGCACTTGTCGAGGTTATCGGGGATGCCGTCGCCGTCGCGATCCTTCGGCATGGGGCAGCCGTCGTTGGGATCGGAGCCCAGGTGATCCTCGGGCTCGTCGGGGCACGCGTCGAGATCGTCGGGGATGCCGTCGCCGTCGCGGTCCACGATCTTGTCGCGCTTGTACTTGTCCCTCGCCTGGACCTGCGGGCTCCTGGTGTCGCTCTCGAAGACCGGCGTGTAGTACCCGACGAAGGCGACGGTGCGGAGGTCGGGGGCCCCGTAGCCGCGGAAGATGGCGGTGCCGGCGCTCCCGCCGATCCACCACTGGTCGCCCGTGCCGAAGCGCATCTTGAACTCGCCGTCGATCTCGAGCGGGGAGTTCTGCGCGGTGAAGTACGTGTTGCCGATGACGGGCGTGCCGCCGCTCGGGTCGGAGTCGTCCTGAAGGCCGGTCTGCCCGAAGGCCGTGGCGCCGATGCGGTACTTGCCGTCGCTCCAGGGCGCGAAGAACCCCAGCGCGTACCGCCACTCGCGCCCGATGCCGAGGCCCGCGTTGTTGCGCGCGTCGTTGATGGAGTTCTTGGGCCGGAAGTGGAGGCCCGTGTTGGCCGCGAGGATCACGGGCCCGAGGCCGTATTCGCCCGCGAGGAGGAACATCACGCCCGTTCCGCCGTCGCCGCCGAAGCTCGCGGTGCTTCCCGTCGGCGCGAAGAACGAGAGCTGGGCGCCGAGCGCCGAGCGCCGGTCCGCGCTGCGCAGGACGACCCCGCGGAGGTCGACGCGCGTGTCCCCGGCCGGGGAGGCGTCCGTCACGAGGGCGCCGCTGTTCGTGCTGTTGGTGAGGATGTTCGTCGAGCCGTAGTCCGGGTTCTGGCCGGACTGGAACATCGTGAACGGAAACGCGACGCCGATCGTCACGCGATCGAACACCTGGATGCCCGCCGCGCCGTACAGCGTGAGCTGGTTCTTCACGACGCCCAGGTTCGAGCGCTTGATCGTGGGCTCGTCGCGCGTGACGTTGCGCACCCGGAGCACGTTGAGGCTGTAGCCCATGCCGAGCTGCCCGTACGCGATGAAGCGCTGGTTGGTCACCGGGCGGAACATCGCGACCCCGTCGTCCGGCGCGCCTGGCATCTCGAGGCGGTCGAGGTGGAACGTCGTCTGCTGTGCCTCCGCGGCCCCCGACCAGGAGAGCACGCAGGCGGCGAACGACGACGCGAGGGCGGTTGCGAGGAGCTTCTTGGCTGGGCGCGTCACGCGCGGGAGACTACAACGACTTCCCGCTCGGGGGCGAACCCCATTTTCGCTTGACGACGTCCGCCTCGGGTGCTTTTCTCCGCCGCCCCGAAGGCAGGACCCCATGAAGCGCACGTACCAGCCCCACAAGACGCGCCGCAAGCGGACGCACGGCTTCTTCGCCCGCATGGCGACGAAGGGCGGGCGCAAGGTCCTCCAGAACCGCCGCCGCAAGGGCCGCAAGCGCCTCACGCCGGGCGTCTACAGCAAGTAGGTTGTTCGGGCTCCCGGGGTCGCGCCGAATCAGGAAGCGCCCTGATTTCCTGCGGGTACAGGCGACCCGCGACCGGGTGACGACCCCGCACTTCGTGTTCCTGCTCGCGCCCACGCTCGTTCGAGCCATGCCCGGTGTGCCGGCGCGCATCGGTATCGTCGTGACGCGAAAGCTCGGGAACGCGGTCCAGCGAAACCGCGTGAAACGCCTCGTTCGGGAGTGCTTCCGCCTCTCTCCCGGGCTCGTGCCGGACGGCGTGGACTGCGTCGTGATCGCCCGCGATGGAGCGCACGAGCTCACGCTCGCGGACGTCCAGCGAGAGTGGGTAAGTGCCCGCAGCTCCATAGAAAAACGCGCAGACGCCGCGCGCGCCCGCGAGCCGGCCGCCGCGCCTCGAGCGCGGAAGTGACCCGAGCCGTTGCGCGGGCCGCCCCAAGGACCAACGTTCTCACCCCGATGGCGCGGCTGCTGATCGGACTGGTGCGGCTCTACCAGAAGACGCTCGCCGTCTTCCTGGGCGGGCACTGCCGCTTCCATCCGTCGTGCTCGCACTACGCCGTGGGCTGCCTCGAGGCGCACGGAGCCGCGCGCGGCAGCTTGCTTTCGCTCGTGCGGCTGTGTAAGTGCCACCCGTTCCACGAGGGGGGCCACGATCCGGTGCCTCGCCCCTGAACCCCGAGACGAAACGCAGGCATGGACAGAAACACAGTCATCCGGTGGGTCGTCATCGCGGTCGCGGTGATCCTCCTCTTGAAGTTCGGGCCGACGAGCTGCAAGAGCGAGACGGCGCAGTCGCTCCCCCCGGAGACGTACACCAACGCGCCCGGGTTCGTGCCGGACGCGCTCGATCCGCCGGTGGTCGAGGGCACCGTCAACAGGCCCCCCGAGGGCGAGCTCTGCAAGATCAGCGGCCAGCGCTTCGACGCCGAGCTCTCGACCCGCGGCGCCGCGCTGACGCACTTCCGCCTCCACGACGGGCAGTACGCCGTGCCGGGCGATCTCGTGACCACCACGCACGAGCGGTGGCGCTCGCTTCGCACGCTCTTCCGCGCCGAGGGGGCGGGCGATCAGGTCCCGTTCGACCGCTTCGACTGGAAGCTCGAGCGGATGCCGGGCGATACGGGGTGCATCTTCACGTATGCCACCGACAGCGTCGCTCTCACGAAGACGGTGACGACCACCTCGCGGCCCTTCGAGCTCGCGGTCGAGACGCGCGTGAAGAACCTCGCCGCGGCGCCGAAGCGGCATCGGCTCGAGATCGGCATGCACGAGTTCCGGCGCCTGCACGAGGTGAAGGGCAGCCTCGGCAAGATCTCGCCGTTCCTCACGGAGCTGTCGTGTGCCCGGGGCGGTGACGTCACGCGCAGCGCGAAGGACGACTTCAAGGACGGCTGGCACCGCGTCGAGGGGGCGAACCGCTACGCGTCGGTGAACAACGGCTACTTCGCGCTCGCGCTGCTCGTCGAGGGAGGCGACCCCACGTGCAGCATCCTCGCGGAGGACTGGCTCGAGCGGGGCCAGTCGCGCGACGACGACAACGCCGGCACGATCTACCACGCGAACCTGGCGTACCCGGCCCGCGAGCTCGGCCCCGGGGCCGAGGCCTTGTACCGGCAGACGGCCTTCCTCGGGCCGAAGGAGCGCCCTGTGCTCGCGCGGGCCGGTGGAGGCGCGCCGGAGCTCGGGGACACGATCAACCTCGGCTTCTTCTCCCCCGTGGCGAAGGTGCTCGTCACGATCCTCAACTTCTTCCACGGCAAGATCGGGAACTGGGGCCTCTCGATCATCTGCATGACGCTGGCCATCCGTCTGGTGCTCTTCCCGCTCCAGTACAAGAGCATCAAGTCGGCGCTCGAGATGCGCAAGCTGCGCCCGGAGATGGACGCGCTCACGAAGAAGTTCGGCGACGACGCGCAGGCGAAGAACCTCGCGATGATGGAGCTGTACAAGAAGCGTGGCGTCAACCCGCTCGGGGGATGCCTGCCGCAGCTCGTGCAGATGCCCGTCTGGTTCGCCATGTACACGACGTTGCAGACGGCGGTGGAGGTGTACCACACGAAGTTCCTGTGGTTCGCGGACCTGTCCGCGCCGGACAGGTTCTACATCCAGCCGCTCCTCCTGGGCGGCATGATGATCGTCCAGCAGAAGATCATGCCACCGCAGCCCGGGATGGACCCGATGCAGCAGAAGATGATGACCTGGCTCATGCCGATCATCTTCACGGTGATGATGCTCTTCCTGCCTGCGGCGCTCGGCATCTACAGCATGACGAACAGCGCGCTCTTCATCGTGCAGCAGCTGGCCGTGGAGCGCATCGCCGCGAAGTACGGGATCCCCTCGGCGAGCGACGCGAAGAAGGGCTCCGAGAAGAAGGCGCCGCTGGCCGACGAGACCCGTCAGGTTCGAGGGGGCTGAGCGCCCCGTCGACCTCGACACCCAGGCTCGATGGGGCTGAGCGGCCCCCTCGACCTTCCCGAGAGACCCACAACCGAACAGGAGCTTGCCGTGTCCGAGAGCAGTGAAAACCAGGCCAACACGCAGGATCGCCCGGTCGACCCCCAGGCGGAGCGCTCGCTCGCGTTCGTGCGCATGCTCCTGCAGCGCATGCAAATGGACGCCGAGGTGTCCTTCGCGCCCGACGACGGCGAGGGCTCGGTCGACGAGATCCGCCTCGAGATCGAGGGCCCCGACGCGGGGCGCGTGATCGGGAAGCGGGGCGCCGTCCTCGAGGCGATCCAGTACCTCACGACGCGCATCGCCCACAGGCCCGGCGATCCGCGCAAGCACATCGCCGTCGACGCGGAGGGGTACCGCGCGCGACACGAGGATCAGCTCGCCGAGATGGCGCAGAAGCTCGCCGCGCGCGTCGCGCAGGAGGGGAAGATCATCACGTTCGACCCCATGAACGCCCGCGACCGTCGCGTCGTCCACATGGCCCTCAAGGAGATGACGAGCGTGCGAACCGAGAGCCACGGAGAGGGGCCGGATCGCCGCGTGCAGATCATCCCCGTCAAGGCCTCCACGTAGCCTGCTCGAGCCGGAGCCCGAGCCCGAGCCCGCATGCCCCTCTACACGAACCTGGATGGGACGACGCCCGACAAGGGACCGCTCGACATCCTGAGGTGGCAGATCACCGATCGCTTGACGGGAAAGCGGAGGCGCGAGCCGTCGCGGCCGACGCCGCGTCGCGAGAACGACGGCGCCGGGCTTCGCGCGCTCGCGCCGCACGCGACGTGGATCGGCCACGCGACGTGGGTCTTCCGCCTCGGTGGCAACCTCGTGGCCACCGACCCCATCTGGAGCGACCGGATCCAGGCGGCGGTCCCGCGGTTCGCGCCGCCCGGCGTCCCGCTCGATCGCGTGCCCGAGATCGACGTCGTGACGGTGTCGCACGCGCACTACGACCACCTCGATCTGCCTACCTTGCGGCGCATCGGGCCGCGGGCGAGGTACGTCGTGCCGCGGGACAACGCGGACATCCTGCACGGCGCCGGCCTCCGCGACGTCATCGAGCTCGGCTGGTGGGAGTCGGTCGACGTGGGCGAACTCCGGATCACGCTCGTCCCCGCGCAGCACTGGTCCATGCGCCTCCCGTGGGACCGGAACCGGCGGCTGTGGGGCGGGTTCGTGTTCGAGTCGCGCGAGGGGTGCGTGTATCATGCAGGCGATACCGCGATGCGCGAAGAGACGTTCCGCGACATCGGGCGCCGCTTCCCGGAGATCGGGTGGGCGATGCTCCCGATCGGCGCGTACGATCCACCGTGGTTCATGCAGCCGCAGCACATGGGCCCCGAGGAGGCCGCGCGTGCGTTCGAGCTCCTCGGCGCCGAGCGGTTGCTCGCGATGCACTGGGGCACGTTCAGGCTCACCGACGAGCCGCTCCACGAACCGCCGGAGCGCCTTCGCGCGGAGTGGGCGCGGCGTGACCTCGACCGTGCGCGGCTCTGGATCCTCGACCTCGGTGAGACGCGGCCGCTCGGCTGATGTATGATGCGGTGTCCCATGCGACACCGACCGCTGATCTTGCTCGCCGTGACGGTCCCGCTGGCGTCCATCGGCGTGTGGAGTTGCCTCGCCGACGAGGGCCGCGTGCCCGCGCCCGCGATCGAGACGACCGACGGGAGCGCGGGCGGCCCGCTCGCGGACGTGACCCCGAGACCGTTCGACGCGGAGGAGCCCTCGGGTGCGATGCGGATCGCGCACATGGCGCCGCGGCTCGGCACCGTCGATTTCTGCTACCGGCCCGCGGGTGACGCGCGCTTCGTCGGGCCCGTGCTGACGGGGTCGTCGGACGCGGGCGCGGCGCCGGATGCCCAGTCCGACGCGTCGTCGGCCGATGCCGCGGACGCCGGGCCCATCGTGGACGCCGGGCTCGACGTGAGGGACGCGGCGCCCTCCGACGCGGGCCTCGACGCGAGAGCGGACGTCGCCAGCGAGGCGGGGGACGCGGCGCCCGGGGATCCGCCCCTCGCGCCCTTCACCGTGACGACCTACGCGGGCGTGAAGGGTGCGGGCACGTTCGAGCTCGCCATCGTCGCCGCCGGCGCCGGAACGTGCCAGAACCCGCTCCGCACCGGGCAGGTCACGCTCGATCCGGGGAAGCTCACCACCGTCGTCCTGTCGGAGCGGGCGGTCGCCGACGGGGGGCCGCCCTTGGTGCTGCTCTCGCTGACGGACAACCCGGTGGTCACCGGGGATCGCGCCCGCGTGCGCGTCGTGCACGCGGCGCTCGGAACGCCGCAGCAAGCGGCCCTCGACGATCTGTCGGTGAGCGTGGCCGGTGGGACGAACCCGGTCGTCGCCGCGGTCGTGTCGCCCGGCGGTGTGACGCGCGCGCGGATCGGCGGGCCGATCGTCGATCCGTTCGGCTATGCCGACGTCCCCCCCGTTGCGCCGCTCGCCGCGCTTCGCGTGTCCGAGCTGCGCGAAGGGGGTGTCACCTGGACGAGCGCATTCGTCGATCCCGGTCTCTCCGCCGCGGCGATCCAGACGGCGTACGTGGCGCAGTCGGGCGCCGGCCTCGTCGTCGTCCTCTGCGACGACAAGGCCACCGTCGGTCGGCGGACGTCGTGCCGGTCGCTGCCCGTCACGCCCTGACGCGCCCCCGCCAGGACGGGAAGAGAGGCCGAGCTAGGACGACCCGGCGACCGTCATGCGGCCGACCCTCAGCGTCGGCGACGCCGTGCTCGTCCGGAGATCCAGGTCCGAGCCCACCGCGTCCACGCGCTTCCACAGCTCGTCGACGTTGAGCGAGATCGTGACCTCGCTCACGGGGAACGCGAGCTCGCCGTCCTCGATCCAGAACCCGGACGCGCCGCGAGAGAAGTCGCCGGTCACCGCGTTGAACCCGAACCCCATCATGTCGGTGACGTAGAGGCCGCGTGGCGTGCCCTTCAGGATGGCCTCTGGGCTGTCCGTCCCGGGGAGCAGGAGGAAGTTCGACGTCCCCGAGCCGACGCCAGCCCCTCCGCCGCGCGAGGCGCTCCCGGTGCTCGCGCGCGAGAGCTTGCGTGCGGAGTAGCTGTCGCAGAGGTACGTCCGGAGCACGCCGCCCTCCACGACCAGGTTCCGGCGGCTCGCGAGGCCCTCGCCATCGTAGGGGCGGGAACCCGGGGCGCGCGGGATCAAGGGATCGTCGACGACGTTCACGATCCGGCTCGCGATCTCCGTCCCCTCGCGATCCACGAGGTAGCTTGATTTCCGCCAGATCGCGCCGCCCATGATGCATCCCGCGAGCATCCCGAGGAGGGATCGTGCGGCGTCCGGATCGAACACGACGGGCACCTCGCACGTCGCCACGGAGCGCGCGCCGAGCTTCGCGAGCGTGCGACGCGCCGCCTCCGCGCCGACCTTCTCGGGCGTGTCGAGCTCGGCGAGCCAGCGCTTGGCCGTCCAGTGGAAGCCGCGCCGCTTCTTCTTGTCGGCGTCGTCGGCGATGGGGACCACGCTCAGCGACTGGTACGATCCCCGGTACGCGGCGCGGAAGCCGCTCGACAGCACGAGCGCGACCCCGCCGGCCGTGCGGCTGAAGGTGCCGCCCTCGCTGTTGGTGATGCGCACGTCCGCCTCGCGGGCGGCCTTCTCCCCGCGCGTCGCCAGCGAGATGGCCGTCGCGGCGTCGACCGAGCCGCCCGCGGGATCGAAGAGCTCGAGATCGGGTGCCGTGGTGGGGTCGGTGAGGAGCGCGGGATCGGCGGGCCCGGCGAAGGGATCCTCCTGTGCGAGGTCGAGGAGCTCGAGCGCGTCGCTCACGAAGCGCCCGAGCCCGTGCTCGGTGAGGTCGCTCGTGGAGGTGGACGCCACGCGCTGGCCGCGCATCACGCGGAGGCCCGCGGACCTGTGCCCGGCCTCCTCGACCAGCTCGGGCTCTCCGAGCCTGACGCGGGCCGAGAGCTCGGCGCCCGACCGGAGCATGCACTCCGCAACCGTCGCCCCGCCTGCGCGGGCGCGGGCCACGACGCGGTCACCGATCTCGAGGAGCCCTTCCAGCTTGTGGTCCGCCATCGTCAAATCGCCCCGAGGTGATCGCCGATCTCCTTGAGCGGCAGCACCTTCGACACGACGCCCGCGCGCACGGCGGCGCCGGGCATGCCGAAGACGACCGCCGTCTCCTGCGACTCCGCGATGACGGTACCGCCCGCCTCGAGGATGGCGCGCGCGCCCTCGACGCCGTCGTCGCCCATGCCCGTGAGGATGACGCCGATCGTCCGTGAGCCGAACGCCTTCGCGGCGCTGCGGAGCAGGCGGTCCGCGCTGGGGACGTACCGGTCGCCCCCCGCGGGCGGGGAGATCGTGACCTTGATCTCCGCGCCCTCGGAGACGACCTCCATGCACTGACGGCCGGGGCAGACGAGACCGGAGGCGCGGCGCACGAGATCCCCGTCCGACGCCTCCTGCGTGCGGAACGCGCCGCGCTTGTCGAGCCGCTCGGCGAACGTGCGGGTGAACTTGTCCGGCATGTGCTGGGCGACGACGATCGACGCGGTGGACGTCGCGGGGAGCTTGGAGAAGATGTCGAGGAGCGCGCTCGGCCCGCCGGTGGAGCTGCCGATCGCGACGAGGTGGGTCGGCGTCTGGTACGCCTGCCCCAGGATCGGGGCCTTGGCCTCCGCCCCCGGGAAGGAGGGGCGGGGCTGCCGCGAGGGCGGCGGGGAGAAGGCGCGCAGCGAGCGGACGAGGAGCACCTTCTGGACGATCTGCTCCTTGACGTCCGTCGCGTCGGCCGAGATCTGCTGGTTCGGCTTGGTCACGAAGTCGAGCGCGCCGAGCTCGAGCGCCTTGAACACGTTCTCCTTCTGCGAATACGAGGACACGACGATCACGGGCGTCGGCTGCTTGCTCATGAGGATGCGCAGGAACGTGAACCCGTCCATCCGCGGCATCTCGAGGTCCAGCGTGATGACGTCGGGCTTGAGCTGCGTGGCCAGCCGCAGCGCCTCCTCCCCGTCGCCGGCCTTGCCGACGACCTCGACCTCCGGGTAAGCGGCGAAGACCTCGGTGATGTTCCGCCGGTTCAGCGCGGAGTCGTCGACCACGAGGAGGCGGATCGGCTGGGTGGACACGCGGAGGTTTCGCTCTCTTCTCGGATCAGGGGGACGGAGACCCGCCCCTATTCGGATACTTGACGGACGGCTTCTTGTAAACGAGGTCGTCCTTCAAGTGTAACAGCTCGAACGCCGTCGAGACGTTCAGGAGCGACTCGGAGTGGCCGAGGAGGAGGATGCCGCCCCCGACGAGTCGGTCGTAGAGGATGTCGATCACCCGCCGTCGGGCCGCGAGATCGAGGTAGATGAGCACGTTCCGGCAGAACGCCACGTCGACCTTGCCCACGAGGCGGGTCTTCTCCTCGTCGAGGAGGTTCATCTGGCCGAAGTGGCACATGGCCCGGACCGGCTCGATGACCGACAGCGGCTCCTGGCTGCGAGGCGGCTGGGAGGGTGTCTCGCCGACGGCCGCCTCCGCGGGCGCGAAGAAGGCGCGTCTCCGCTCGTCTGACGTGGTCCGGAAGGCGCTCGGGCCGTAGATCCCGCGTCGCGCGGCGGCGACGCAGCGGCGAGAGATGTCCGAGCCGTAGACCCGGACGTCCCAGCCCTCGAAGAGGCGCGACTCGAGCACGATCATCGCGAGCGTGTACACCTCCTCTCCCGTCGAGCACCCGGCGCTCCAGATCCCGAGGCGGCGCTCCGCGTGGTTGCGCTGGGCGAAGATGGGCAGGACCTCCTCCTGGAACGCGCGGAGCTGGTACGCTTCGCGGAAGAAGTACGTCTCGTGCGTCGTGAGCAGCTCGACGGCCGCCTGCCACTCGTCGCCGGCCTGCGGCGACCACTTGAGGAACTGGTAGTACTCGAGGAAGCTCTGATGGCCCCGCGCGAGGAGTCGCTCCCGCAGCCGGCGCTCGATCGAGCCGCGCGCCTCGGGCCCGAAGTACACGCCGATGCGCTCCCCGAAGAGCTCGCGGATGAGTCGGTACTCCTCGACCTTGAGGACGACGTCGCCCAGGGGCCCCGGCGGCCTGCGCATGTGCCTAGCGTGACCCGTCCAGGTGGCGCAGCGCCCCGAAGATCGCGTCGCGCACGACGTTGTCCTTCTCGCGCTCCAGGCGCGCGAGGAGGAGGTGGCGCGAGCCGGGCACGTCCACCTGCCCGAGGAGCTCGGCGGCGAGTCTCCGCACGTCCGTCGCGTCGTGCAGCAGGCCCTTGGCGAGCCCGGCGAGCGCCACCGGATCGTCGCCGCGTGGGAGCGCGGAGAGCGCGAGCTTCACCACGTGCGGATCGGGGTGTTCGAGCGCGACCGAGAGCGCGCTCGCGCGCGTGTCCGGGCTGACGACGGCGAGCGTCTCGATCGCCGCGCTCGCGATCGCACCGTCCTCCTCGCGGAGGAGCGGCGTCGCGGCCAGGAGCGCGCGCTCGGGGTCCGCCTCGGCGAGCGCGCGTATCGCGGCAGCAACGAGCGCCGCGGAGCGGGTGGTTCGCGCGAGATCCACGAGGGCCTCGACCTCGCCGAGGCGCCCGAGGGCGCGCACGGCGGCCATCACCACGTCGTCCTCCTCGTCGGCGAGGGCGAACTTCGCGGCCTCGGCCGCGGCAGCGCCGCCGATCGTCGACAGGGCCTCCAGCGAGGCACGGCGCACCAGCGCGTCGGCGTGCGTGGCGGCGCGCGCGACGAAGCGCCGATCGTCGTCGGTCGCGGCGCCCTCCCGCCCGAGAACGGCGAGGACGACCAGGCTCGCGAGAAGGTCGTCGCCGTGGTGTCGCTGCGCGTCGACGAACGCGCGCGCCTCGGGGACGAAGCGCTCCGCGAGCGCCCCGAGCGAGAGGCGGGCCGCCTGCGCCACCCTCGGCGCGCCGTGGTCGATCCTGCGCGCGATCACGGCGAGATCCGACGCGGACCCGACGGCGGCGAGGCTCCTGAGGGCGGCCGTGACGACCTCCACCGACTCGTCGTCGAGGGCGTCGCGCAGGGCGGAGACCGTGTCCGCCCCTGCGGCCCCCTCGAGCAAGGGCACCATCGACAGGCCCGCACCTCGGGACGCGGGCGGGGCCGACAGCGACGCCGTGAGGAGCGGGGCCTTCACCTCCTCCCCGAAGAGCTGCAGGGCGGTCTCGGCGCGCTCGCATACGTCCGGATCGGAGAGGGCCTCGACGAGCAACGCCACGTCCTCGCTGTTCTTCACGAGCCCGAGGAGGAGGAGGGCGCTCGATCGCACCTCGCGCTCGTCGGCGCACGCGAGGACGCGCAGCCGCTCGCGGGTCGCGCCGCTCGCGGAGAGGGTGCGGGCCGCGAGGTCGAGGGACTCGACGTCGTCGAGGTGGCGCTCGACCTGGCTCGCGAGCGCGGTGCAGGCTGCGCGAGCGTCGGACGCGCTTCCTCCGAGGCCGAGCGCGAGCGCGAGCCACACGCGCCTCGAGGACGCGCCGGCGAGGGCGGCGAACGCGGCGCGCCGCGTGACCGGATCGTCGACGAGGGGCTCGAGGATCTCGAACGGGACGTCCGCGCCGAGGGCCGCCAGCGCCCCGAGCGCCGCGAGCCGCGCGCCCACGTCGAGGTCGCCCAGGACCGGGAGCAGCGCGTCGACGGCGCGCTCGCGCGCCTCGGATCCGGCGAGGCCGGCCTTCCCGAGGCCCTCGGTGGCGGCGAGCCGGACGTTCGGGTCGGGATCCGTGAGCGTCCGGATCAGCGCCGTCACGCCGCCCGGATCGGGGACCTGCCCGAGGACGTCGATGACGAGCTTGCGCGCGTCCGCATCCATCCGCGAGAGGGCGCCGATCGCGAGCGCCACCGCGTCGGAGCCGATCTGCGCGAGCGCCTCGACGGCTGCGTTCCTCAGGCCGACGTTGTCGCGGTCCTCGAGCGCCGTGTACAGCGCTGCGAGGACCGCGCCGCGCGCGTCCAGCGTCGCCGCCACGCCCGCCGCCTCCTTGCGGACGCGCCAGTCGTCGTCCCCGAGGGCGGCCACGAGGAGCCGGGTGCTCACCATTCCGTCGAGCGCCGACAGGCGCAACGTCGCCAGCCGGCGCACCTCCGGATCCGGATCCGCCAGCTGGCGCACCACCTCCGCCTCGTCCCTCATGGCTCGGCCCGCGGCTGGACGGCTGCGAGCATCCCGCGGAACGCGCGCGGATCGAGCACGAACACGAGATCGCCGTCGCGCAGCGTGACGCCCAGGATCCCGCGCTCACGCTCCCCGCCCCCGAGCTCAGGAGAGGGCTTCAGGCCGGCGCCCTTGTTCCCGAACACCTCCGTCACCTGGTCGACCACGAGGGCGACGTGGGCGGGTCGCCCCTTCGCGCGCAGATCCACGGCAACCGGATCGTGATCCGCGTCGAGGATGATCCACTTCGCCTTGCCCGGCGCGGCGCCCTCGAGCCCGAAGCGCTGGCGCAGCGAGACGACGGGCACGACCTCGCCCCGGTAGTCGGCGACGCCCACCACGGAGAACGGCGCGCGCGGGAGATGGACCACGTCGAGGGGGTTCGAGATCTCACGGACCGCGTGGATCGACACCGCGTACGACACGTCGCCCACGACGAAGCCCACGAAGCTCTTCGACGGATCGTGCCGGTGGCGCGCCGCCATCACACGCCCCCGAGGATCGGCTTGAAGTCGAGCAGGACGATCATCGGCCCGCCCGCGGGGCGGCCGACGCCAGCGATGTGCGCGGGCTGCTCGCCGCCGAGGACCTGCGGGGGCTCGATCTCGGCCTCGGCGAGGCGATACACCTGCAGCACCTCGTCGACGATGAAGCCCACGGCCTCGCCGTCCCCGCCGTCGACGAGGAAGATGCGTGTCCTCGTGTCGGGGGCGTGGGGCGGGAGGTGGAAGATCGCCCGGAGCGCGCACACGGTCACCAGCCGTCCCCGCACGCTCATCACGCCGAGCACGGCGTCCGCGCTGCGCGGCACGGGCGTGATCGGGAGCGGCTTCAGGATCTCGTGCACGTAGCTGATGTGCACGCCGTACGCCTCGCCCGCCAGCGTGAACGCGAGGTACTCGGAGAGCCTGCCGAGCTCGCCCGCGCGGCGCATCGCCGACCTGTGGCTCGAGCGCGCGAGGAGCGCCACCTAGGCCCCCACCACGCGGAGGGCCTGCACCTGGCGGTCGCCCGCGGCGAGCACCTCGTCGATGAGGGACGCGGCGTCGAGGACGAGGCCGACCTTCTGATCGCCGAGCTCGGTCGCGCCGGCGAAGCCACGCACGGACTTGAGCGACTTGCCGAGCGCCTTGATCACGATGTCCTGCTGGCCCACGAGTGTGTCGACGACGAAGCCGACGCGGCGGTCGGCGACGCTCGTGATGACGACGAACGCTCGGCCGCGCCCCCGGGCGGCGGCGGGCGGTATCCGGAAGAGCCGTCCCAGGCGCGCGATCGGCAGCGTGCGATCGCGCTGGGTCATCACCTCACGTCCGTCGATGACCCGCACGAGCGACTCGTCGAGCACGATGGCCTCCTCGACGCTCGACAGGGGCATACAGAACGTCTGGCCGTCGACCTGGAGGATGAGCACGCTGATGATGGCGAGGGTGATCGGCAGCGTGATCGTCATCTTCGTGCCGGTGCCGACGTCGCTCGCGATGTCGACGACGCCGCCGAGCTTCGCGATGTTCGTCTTCACGATGTCCATGCCGACGCCG
>SXNL01000220.1 GCA_005777185.1 Myxococcales bacterium | reverse complement strand
GATCCTGACATCAGCATGGTGGGCGAGATCCGCGACAGCGAGTCCGCGGGCATCGCCCTCCAGGCTGCGCTCACGGGGCACCTCGTGCTGACCACGCTCCACACGTCGGACACAGTGGAGACGGTCGTACGCCTCGTGGACCTCGGCGTGGAGGCCTGGATCGTGGCCAACGCGCTCACCGCGGTGATCGCGCAGCGGCTCGTCCGCGTGGTCTGCCAGTCGTGCCAGGAGAAGGCGGTGCTCGAGGCCGATCTGTGGGACAATGACGAGCTGCTCCTGCCCGCGAACAGCCCGATCGTGCGGCCGCGCGGGTGCGCGGCGTGCCACCGTACGGGCTACCGGGGGAGGACGGGGCTGTTCGAGGTGCTGTCGATCGACGACGATCTGCGCGAGCTGATCAAGGTGAAGGCGAGCGTCCGCGAGTACCGAGATCTGATGCGGAGCCGGAACATCCGGAGCCTGCGGAAGGTGGGGTTCCAGCGGGTGCAGCAGGGCGTCACGACGGTGGACGAGCTGCTCAGGGTGACGTGACGCGCGTGCCCCGAGGACTCACCCGACGATGGCGCGTACGACCGCCACCGTCTCCTCCAGCTCGGCTCTCGTCGCGGCGGACACCGTCACGTGCCCGATCTTCCTTCCGCCGCGGCTCCCCCTCGCGCTCCCGTCCCCGGCACCCTTCCCGTACACGTGCAGGTGCGCGCGCTCGATCCGGAGGATCTCCTCCCGGGGCGGCATCCGCCCGAGCACGTTCACCATCGCGCACGGCCCCCTGAGGCGCGTCGAGCCGAGCGGCATCCCCGTGATCGCCCGGACGTGGTTCTCGAACTGGCTCGTGTCCGCGCCCTCGATCGACCAGTGCCCCGAGTTGTGCACGCGGGGGGCCATCTCGTTCGCCACGAGGGCGCCGTCGACGACGAAGAGCTCGATCGCGAGGACGCCGACGTAGCCGAGCGCGTCGAGGATCCTGCGCGCGTATCCCTCGCCGGTGGCCTGCATCGCTGGCGTGATCGCCGGCGACGCGGGCCGCGAGACCCGCAGGATCCCCTCCGCGTGCTCGTTCTCGACCATCGGGTACGCGCGCACCTCGCCGTCCCGTCCGCGGACCGCGACCACGGACGCCTCGCGGTCGAACGCCACGAAGCGCTCCACGATGAGCGGCGCCGCGCCGAGCGCACTCCAGCCGTCCGTGACGTCCTCGATCGTGCGCAGCACGAGCTGCCCCTTGCCGTCGTACCCGAAGCGCCGCGTCTTCAGCACACACGGCAGGCCGAGACGACCCACGGCCGCCTCGAGGTCCTCACGCGAGTCCACCTTCGCGAAGCCGGCCGTGGGGATCCCGAGCTCCTCGAAGAACGACTTCTCCAGGAACCGGTCCTGGCTCACCTCGAGGGCGCGCGGCGGCGGGTACACCGGCACGCGCTCGGCGAGGTAGCGAGCGGAGGCGACGGGGACGTTCTCGAACTCGTAGGTGATCACCTCCGCGCGCCGGGAGATCTCCGCGAGACGCTCCTCGTCGTCGTAGGCGCCCACGCGAAGATCGCCCACGTGGCCGGCGCAGCTCTCCTGGCCGGGATCGAGGAAGATGAAGCGCTGCCCGAGCGGGGACCCCGCGAGCGCAAGCATGCGACCGAGCTGGCCGCCGCCGAGCCCGCCGATGGTCACGGTTTCACTCGCGGGTCCGGATCGGCGAGGACGCGCGCGGTCTCGTCCGCGCGGTGCTTCGCGAGCGCGGCGCGGACGGTGTCGTCGGTGGCCGCGAGGATGGACGCGGCGAAGAGCGCGGCGTTCACCGCGCCCGCGCGGCCGATGGCGAAGGTCGCGACGGGCACGCCCGCGGGCCTCTGGACGATGGAGAGGAGGGAGTCCACGCCGTGCAGCGCCTTCGACTCCACGGGGACGCCGAGGACGGGGAGCGACGTCTTCGCCGCGGCCATCCCCGGGAGGTGGGCCGCGCCGCCCGCGCCCGCGATGAGCACGCGGAGTCCGCGCGCCGCGGCGGCGGAGGCGTACTGGAAGAGGAGATCGGGGGTGCGGTGCGCGGAGACGATCTGGATCTCGTGCGGGACCGCGAGCGCGTCGAGCGTCGAGGCCGCATGGCACATCGTCTCCCAGTCCGAGCGGGACCCCATGATGATGCCGACGAGGGGGGGCATGAGAGGGACAGCTTACCGGGTCGGCCGTCCGCTGTCCGGGGATCCCTTCAGGGCCCCGCCTTGATCCAGTCCGACAGGAGCTTCACCCCCGCCGTGTCGACCTCGTGGCTCGCGAACGGGGGCATCTGGTCGTTGCCGGCCTCCCCCGTGCGGCGAGCGGACAGGAACACCACGCCGCTCTCGACCGGATCGCCCGACTTGATCCGGAGGAGCGGGCCCTTCTTGAACACGGACATCTCGACGCCCACCGTCGTCCTGTACGCCTCCAGCTCGGCGACCTTCGGGCCGACGCCCGCGAGCAGCCGCGACGCGTACAGCCGCACGTCGAGGCCCGAGAAGCCCGCCGGCGCACCCTCGATGTGGCTATGGCAGGTGCCGCAGTTCGAGTGCAGGTAGCCGAGCGCGGGGGCGGCGAACTTCGTCGCGTCCTCCGGCAGGTCGAACTTCGTCCTGGCGGGTGGCCTCGTGAGGACGCCCTCGAGGGCGAGCCTCTCGAGGGTGAGGCCCTCGGCGGTGGGCAGCGCGAGGTTGACCGCCTCGAAGCCGAGCAGGCGGTCCTTGCCGCCCCCGAAGTGGCAGTTGTCGCAGGCCTCGGCCGGCGGGATCTCGAGGTTTGTCCCGTTCACGTTCCGCTCGCCGTCGTCGTTGCGGATCGCGTCCTTCTCGTCGGCCGACCAGCGGTACGACGTGCGCTTCCACAGGGTCTCCTGCGTCTTGACGTACAGGCGCGTCTCGATGCGCTTGCCGCCGAGAATGAACTCCTTCCACACCGACGTGCCGACCGGGAAGATCCAGTTGTCGATGTCCGTGGAGTCGATCTTCTTCCCCGCGGGGAGGCGGATGTACCGCGTCTTGTCGGCGCCGTCGCTCCAGAACGGCACCCCCGGCTTGAAGTAGCGGGCGTCGGCCGCGATCGTCTTCGCGCCGATGTCGGCGTAGAGGCCCGTGCACGAGAGGTGGATGTAGAGCCCCTGCGGACCCACGTCGTCCGCGCAGCGATCCGGCGGGGCGTCGGACGGCGCCCCGTCGGTCATCACGGCGCCATCCGCGCGCACGTCGCTCGAGGCGTCGCCCCCGGCGGCCGCGGGCGTCCTGCTGGAGCAGGCGAACGGGATGGCGGCGAGCGACAGAGCGAGGATCAGCGCGGCCGCGGGGCTCCTCATCCCGCGGATCGTAGCAGACGACGGCCCCGGCTCCGCCGGTGCGTTTTTGGACTTCCCCGGCCGCGGGTGGCACGATCTCGGCGTGAAGTCCTCCCTCCTCACCGCCGATCTCCGCGAGCGCCTCCTGTGCGTCATGGACCAGAAGAACCACTGGGCCTACCCCGAGCTCACCCGCCCAGGCCTCTCGCGCGGGCAGCTCGCCGCCCACTTCTCCCACGAGTACGCCGTGTACGTGCGCGACTTCCCCACGCTCCTCGCCCGCGCGCTGGGCATCGTGCCGGACGTGCCCGACGTCCGCCGCAGCCTCGCCGAGAACATCTACGAGGAGCAGACGGGGGGCCTCTCCCGGAGCGGCCCCCACCCGGAGCTCTTCATGGTGATGATGGAAGGCCTGGGCTTCGCGCGCGAGGAGATCGACCTCCCCGACGCGCGCCTCCACCCGGCCGCGCTCTCCTACCGCGACTGGCTCCGGGAGAGCGCCTGCGAGAAGCCCTGGCAGGCCGCCGTCGCCCTCCTCACGATCTGGGTCGAGGGCAGCGTGAACGAGCGCGCGGAGCTCGAGGGACGGTTCGTGCGGCCCCGCGGAGAGGACGCCGTCGTGAAGCACCCGCTCGTCGTCCACTACGGCTGTCCCCCTTCCGCGATGCGCCTCACGCGCGCCCACGGGGACGTCGAGGGGAGCCACCGCGGGGACGCGTGGCGCATGGTCCTCGGGCACGTCGACGACGAGGCCACCGCGCGCGCCTGCGTGGAGACCTGTCAGCAGGGTCTCGCGCGCTGGCACCGGTACCGCGACGGCGTCGCGGAGCGCATGGGGCTGTCGCGCGACCGCGCGGCCTGATCCCCGATCAGATCCGGTAAGGCCCGCCGTACGCCAGCGGCCCACCGGCGAACGTGCGCCGCTCCGCCAGGATCTCCGCGAGCGCAGCGCGCTGCTTCGGATCGAGGATCTCGTGGATCCTCCGCATCGCGTCGAACACGGCCTGCCGCGCGGCGTGGAAGACTTCGTCCGTCGCGCCCGCGAGGCCCGATGCGTCGAAGACCTCGCCGCGCACGGCCTCGGCGACCCTCGCCTTCACCTCGGTCCGCCGCGCGCGCAGCCCGTCGAGCGTCTCGCGGAGATCCGAGAGCGTCTCGCGGATCGTCCGCTCCTGACCCGGCGTCGTGTCGAGCCGGGCGAAGAGCCACCGGAGCAAGCGGTTCCTCCCGATCCCGCGCCGGTGCCACCCGCCACGGTGACACCCTCCGCGACCGCACGCCCGCCGCGCGACCACGCGCGCCAGGGTCAGCGCGACCATCATACCCACCACGCCCAGCACCACCGTCGTCACCGAACACACCATCCGAGGCCTCCGATCGAAAAGGGGCAACCGCACACGGCGCGGCCCGTTCGTCCGGCGCCGGTTCAGGTCGACAGCGTGCGGCGCGCCCTTCGCGGTGTCGCGCGGGGGGCGGGTAAAGAGTTGTAAAGCTGGTGCATCAGGGCGGTGGCCGCCGGGATGGCCCAGCTACCCCCGCGTGAACCTGAGCACGTGGCGGTACACGTACGTCGGCCCGTTCTGTCCGTCCACCCATGGGACGTCCGGGCCGTCGACGTCGGAGCTGTAGTTGTAGAGTACAACCTCGTCGGACGTGGCTCCCGGGAAGCCGCCGGCGAAGCAGGTGTCGCCGCGCGACGGGAGGTCGAGGACGTAGGCGATGCGGTCCTCGCCCGGCACGAAGCGCCAGAGGGAGCACCGCTTCTTCCGGCCCCGGTAGTCGAGCTGGTACCCGACCGTCTGCGAGACGGCGGAGCGCTCGCGCTGGCCGAGATCGTAGTTCCCGGTGGGCGAGATGTTGCGACGCCCCACGAGGTAGACCTCGCCGTCGTGGCGGAAGACGTAGGGCGAGTCGTACTTCTTCGGGTCGGACTTGCACGTCCACCTGGCCAGGTCCGCAAGGTCCGCGTGGCACACCTTCGAGCCCCAGCCCGTGGCGTCGCCCGCCTCGTTGCGGATCACCGCGACGAGCTGCCGCGCGTCCGTGATCGCGAAGTCGGTCTCGCTGCCGCCGCCCGTGTACACGCCGGGCGCGTCCGGGTTCTTGCCCTTCCAGGCGCGGCCATCCGCCGTCGTCAGGAGCTCGACGGTGAGGGGCTCGCCGTTGAAGAGGTAGATGTTCGCGCCGCCCATGTACCCGACCATGTAGGGGACGTCGCGCTCGGTGCGTGTACGCCACGCGAGGAAGCCTGGCTTGTAGATCTCCTCGGGCTTCGTCCAGGTACCGTCGGCCTTCCGCTCGACGC
This sequence comes from Myxococcales bacterium, assembly GCA_005777185.1. GTDB lineage: Bacteria > Myxococcota_A > Polyangia > Polyangiales > Polyangiaceae > SXNL01. The sequence goes on along the minus strand of SXNL01000220.1, from coordinate 17,183 downwards.
AGGAGACGCCCTTCGGCTCGAACTTGAGCGGGTCGGTGCCGAGCCGCGACAGGTAGAGGAAGAGCGATCCGTTCAGCGCGAGGAAGCGCGGCTCCCGCACGTCCGTGCCGAGCGCGACCGTGGCCTCGAAGCGCCACGAGGTCTCGTCCGTGGAGCTCACGACGTGGATCGCGCTCGCGTCGGACGCGTAGTGATCCTTCGACGTTCGCCACGCGAGGAAGACGCGGCCGTCGTGCCGGATGACGTCGAGGTTGTTGTTCGAGTTGAGCGCCTTCGTCTCGGCGGGCAGACCCGCGCTCGGGATCACGCGCCGGGTGCCCGTGATCGTGACGGCGTGACGGCCGAGCTCGACCCGCGGGGGCGGGGGATCGCCCCCGGCGTCGGCCTCGGCCGCGAGGACGGGGGCCGGCGCCGGCGGGTCCGCGGTGGCCGCCCGACACGAGGCGACCGATCCCAGGAGCGCACCCCCCACCAGCCTCACGAGCAGCCTGCTCATGGGCGCGTTTTGACACACCGCGCGGCCCGAGTCACGGCTCGCGTGAAGCCGTGCTAGAAGGCCGTGCGATGATGAGCCGGTGGTGCCTGGCGCCGTGCCTGTTCGCCCTCCTGGGGTGCCCCGGCAAGAAGGCCACGGTCTCCGCGAACGCCGACGCGGCGGCCCCCACGGCCTCGCTCGCGCCGTTCGTCGAGCCGCCGGAGGGTGGCACGGTCTCCGCGACGGCGACGCTCGGGAGCGCCCGCGTGGAGGTCATCACGATCCGTCCCCGGACGCCGCCGAGGAGTGGCGAGGTGATCGACATCCCCGCCGGCAAGCACGCCTCGGGCAGCACGCCGGGCGACGAGGGACGCGATCCCGCGCTCGAGCCCGCGCTCGTCCCGCTCGACGTCGGGCCGTTCCAGATCGACGCCCTCCCCTTCCCCAACGAGGGCGCCAAGCCCCCGCAGCTGGCCGGAAGCCCCGACGAGGCCGACCGCCTCTGCAAGGAGAAGGGCAAGCGCCTCTGCACCGAGATCGAGTGGGAGCGCGCGTGCAAGGGCGAGGCCGGCGACATGTTCTCCACGGGCGCCGCGTGGGACGCGGCGTGCGACAAGGAGGCGGCGTCGTGCGAGTCCGGCTTCCACGTTCGCGCGCTCGGGGCGCAGAAGGAGTGGACACGGAGCACCTTCCCCGGCGGCGCGTCCGTCGTCCGCGGCGGCGCGACGTCCCAGGCGAAGCCGACCTTCGCCGCGCACCGCTGCGCGCGGCGCGGGAGATCGGAGGGCGACAAGGCCATCGCCTTCCGCTGCTGTCAGGGCAAGGAGAACGCGCAGGAGCTCGCGCCCCCGGCCCTGGAGAAGGGCTTCCGCAAGACCAAGATGGAGGCCGCGGAGCTCGGCAAGATCCTCGGCGCGCAGCCGGAGCTCGGCCGCATCGGCAGCGAGATCCACAGCTTCGAGGGCGAGGTCGCGGGCGTGGCCACCCGCTCGAGCGCCTCGAAGGAGGGCATCGTCTTCACGGGCTCGCCCGTGCTGTGGAACCCCGAGGCCGGGATCGAGCTCCTGGTCGCGACGGGGCGTACGAAGCACCTCTCGTTCATCGTGGCCCTGTACCCGCTCCCCGACGGGAAGTACCGCACGGCCTCGTACCTCCTCTTGCTCGGCGACGTCGCGCCGATCGCCCTCGCCTACGATCCGCACCGCAGGAAGGAGCTCCTGTGGACGAGCTGCTTCGGCTGCCTTGGCGAGCAGGGGTCGATCACGATCCGGGAGGATCACCGGGTGGTGATCGTCCAGCACTGACAGATCTCACCCTCTCCATGAAGGAGAGGATCTTCTCCGCGACCCGTTCGGGCTGCTCGATCGGGACGACGTGCGTGCCGCCCGGCACCGTGAAGAGCTCCGCGTCCGGGATGGTCGCCTGCATGAACTTCGAGAGCGAGGCGGGCGTGAACGTGTCGGCCTCGCCCGCGATGATCAGCACCGGCACGCGGATGCTCGCGAGGTAGTCCTCGGCCGAGTGCTCACCCGCGCCGCGGAGCATCTTGAGGAACATGGGAAGGTCCACGTGCGTCATGTGCTTCAGGTACGGGAGCATGTCCTCGCTGCGGACGTTCTCACCGATGTCCTTGGCGCGGATGGCCATCTTCATGGCCATCTCGGGCGGGATCCGCTGCCAGATGGCGCGCGCCACGTCCGGCTGCTTCGCCACGGCGTCCGTTATCCTCGGCAACAGCAGCCCGAGCAGCGGCACACCGCGGAACGACTGCGTCACCTTGCCGAAGCTGCCGCAGATCAGGACGAGGCCGCGCACGCGATCCGGATCGCGGTGGTACCCCTCGAGGCACACCTGCGTGCCCATCGAATGCCCGAAGAGGACCGCGGGGGGATCGCCGACGTGCGCACGCACCTTCGCGAGATCCGAGGCGTGGGCCGCGATGTCGACGAAGTCGGGATCGACGGGCACGCCGCTCCGCCCGTGCCCACGGTAGTGCCAGTGCACGAGCGGGTACCGCTCCCCGAGCGCGGGCCACAGGTACTTCCAGATGAACCCGTCGCAGAGGATCCCGTCGCACAAGAACGGCGTCACGCCGGCCGGGTCGTGATCCCCCCTCCGCCGGCGCACGAACAGACGGGTGCCGTCGGCTCCCGTCGCGAAGGAGTGCTCCTCTTCTTCGTCGCGATCGTCGCGCGCCCCTTGCCGTGGCGCGCCGCCCTCGTCCGTCACGGCACAGGGCCCGTCGCGATCACGGCTCGTCGTCGTCGTCGTCGCCGACCTCGTTGACGCTCGGCAGCTTCTTGATCTCGAGTCGCGAGATCTTCCACGCGCGCTGCACGACCCAGGAGAGGGAGCGGTCCAGGCGCGCCGCCTCCTCCTTGATCTCCTGCAGCATCGACTCGGGGAAGTAGAGGCTCTGCTTCCTCTTGTCGGTCTTGGAATTCTCGCTCCGAAGGTTCGACATCGAGTCCTTGTCACTGGTCGCCAAGGGATCCTCCTCTCGCATTCCGACGCCGACGCCGGGTGGCGCCAATGTGCTGAATCCATAGACTACAGCGCCTTTTCGGCGACTGACTACGACAATTCGAGCGGGCGCCCGACAGTGCCGCTATTTTCAGCGATTCTCGACACTTACGCGCCTCCTCCGCGCCGCGGTGCCGAGGTATGCTCGTGGGCGACATGAAGAAACGTCGGTTCCCGTCTCGCGCGCGCTCGCTCCTCTCGGCGTCGAAGCTCCCCACGCTCGCCGTCGCCATCGTCGCCGCGTTCGGCGCCGGCGCCCTCGCGGGGCACGGCAACGCCGCCGCCACGACGGGACGCGAGAACCCCTACGCGGTGCTCCTCCAGCTCGGGCGCGTGCTCGTGCACGTCGAGAACGGGTACGTCGACCCCGTCGATCGCGCGCGCCTCGTCGACGGCGCGATCAAGGGGATGGTCGACGAGCTCGATCCGCACTCGGCGTACCTCCGACCCGACGAGTGGCGCCAGCTGCAGAGCGAGACGGAGGGCAAGTTCGGGGGCGTCGGGCTCGAGGTGGACGGCCGCGAGGGCGAGCTGGTCGTCATCGCGCCCATCGACGGCGGCCCCGCCGAGCGGGCGGGCGTGAAGAGCGGCGATCGCATCGTCGCGGTCGACGGCGCCGACGCGCGCGGACAGTCGCTCGACAGGATCGTGAAGAAGATGCGCGGGGCGCCTGGCACCAGGGTGAAGCTCACCGTCCGACGCGGTGGCAAGGAGACGCTGTCGTTCGAGCTCGTGCGCGAGATCATCCGCCTCTCGAGCGTCGCGTCGAAGCTCCTCGACGGTGACGTGGCGTACATCCGCGTCAAGCTCTTCCAGGAGGGCACGCACGACGAGCTCGTGCGCGCCGCGGCGAAGCTGCGCGCGGAGGCCGCCGGACGCGCGATCACGGGCGTGCTGCTGGACATGCGCACCAACCCGGGCGGGCTGGTCGACGAGGCGAGCGAGGTCGCCGACGAGTTCCTCTCCGTGGGCGGGATCTACTCGATGCGGAGGCGAGGGCAGGTCGTCGAGGATGCCCGGGCGCGGCCGGGCGGCGCGTTCGCGACGGTCCCGGTGGTGGCCCTCGTGAACGAGTGGAGCGCGAGCGCGGCCGAGCTGGTGGTGGGTGCGCTGCAGGACAACAAGCGCGCCACGGTCGTCGGCGCAGGCACCTTCGGAAAGGGGAGCGTGCAGACCATCATCGACCTGCCCGGCGGGGGTGGGCTGAAGCTCACGACCGCGCGCTACTTCACGCCCGCGGGGCACGCGATCCAGGGCGACGGGATCCACCCCGACGTGCTCATGGTGTCGGGCAACCACGTGGATCGCGAGCGCGATCTGCCGAACCACCTGCCACCCGAGGGCCCGCGCGGAGGCGCACCGCCACCGGCGCCGGCGGACGCGGGCGCCGCGATCGTGGTCGCCGACGGCGGCGCCCCGGACATGATCGACGCGCGGACCATCCCGGCGGATCCGTCAGGCTCCTCGGACCGGGTGCTGAAGGCGGGGTACGAGCTCTTGCGGGGGAAGCGGTAGACGCCGGCGGCACCTACACGGGGATCACGCCCCGCTTCCTCGCCGGTCGCTCGACCTTCTTGTGCCGCGCCAGCTCAAGCCCGAGGTGGATGACCTTCCGCGTGTCCCTGGGATCGATCACCTCGTCCACGAGGCCCCACCCGGCGACCTTGTAGATGTCGATGTTCTTCTGGATCGTGTCGACGATCTGCTTCTTGACCTCCGGCGCGGGCTCCATCCCGCCGAACAGCTTCCGAGCGGCGATCCCGACCATCCCCTCGGCGCCCATCACCGAGATCTCCCCGGTGGGCCAGGACACGATCAGGTCGGGCTCGTACGCGCGACCGCACATCACGTAGTACCCCGCCCCGTAGGCCTTGCGGACGACGACCGTGATCTTGGGCACGGTCGCCGCGCTCATCACGTGCAGCATCTTGGCGCCGTGACGGATGATCCCCGCGTGCTCGACCTTGGAGCCCACCATGAAGCCGGGCACGTCCTGGAGGAAGACGAGCGGCACGTTGAAAGCGTCGCAGATCTGCATGAAGCGCGCGGCCTTGTCGGCCGAGTCGACGTCGAGGATCCCGCCGAGCCAGGCCGGCTGGTTGGCGACGATGCCGACGCTCCTGCCCCCGATGCGGGCGAGGCAGGTGATGACGCTGCGCGCCCACCGCGGCTTGATGTCGAGGATGTCGCCGTGATCGACGATCATCCGGATCAGCTTGTACATGTCGTACGGCTTGCGGTTCGACTCGGGCACCAGATCGAGGATGGCCTCCTCGCGGCGGTCGATCGGATCGGTGACGGGGAGCTCGGGGGGATCCTCGTCGCAGCTCGAGGGGAAGAACGACAGGTACTTCTTGGTGGCGGCGAGGATCTCCTCGTCGTTCGCGTACTCGCCGTCGGCGACGCCGCTCGTCTCGGAGTGGACCTTCGAGCCCCCGAGCTCCTGCTCGGAGATCTCCTGGCCGGTCACCGCCTTCACGAGCGCGGGGCCGGCGAGCGCGAGGCTGCCCACGTTCTTCACCATGGGGACGAAGTCGGCCAGGCCCGGGATGTACGCGGTGCCGGCCGCGCCGGGGCCGACCATGGCCGCCACCTGCGGAACGACGCCGCTCATCAGCACCTGCTCGCGGAAGAGGTGCCCCGATCCGGCGAACAAGGACAGCATGTCGGCGTGGCTCGAGCCAGGGTCGATGCGCGCGCCGCCCGAGTCGACGAGCCACACGATCGGCCAGCGCCCACGCAGCGCCATGGCGCGCAGGCGCGTCACCTTCTCCTCGCCGGTGTAGCCGATGGATCCGCCCTTCACGGTGAAGTCGTAGGCCGCGGCGCACACGACGCGCCCGTCGACCTTGCCGAAGCCGCACACGACGGCGTCCGCGGCGGGCTTGTCCTTCCCGTCGGAGCCCGCGGAGAGGCCCATCTGCGTGCCGTGCATGCCCACCTCGAGGAAGGCTCCGTCGTCGAACAGCCGCGCGAGGCGCTCACGTGCGGTCAGCTTCCCTCGCTCGTGCTGCCTGTGGACACGCTCGGCACCGCCCATCTCGCGCACGAGCGCGCGCCTCGTCTCGAGCTCCGAGACCAGCTCTCTCATCGTCGGCATGTTCGCTACTTTCCCTTCCAGACGGGGTCACGCTTCTCGAGGAATGCCATGAGTCCCTCCCTCGCGTCCTCGGTCGCAAGGCAGGCCGCGAGCCGATCGCGCAGCATCGGCAGCGCGGCCGCGAGGTCCATGTCGGCCTGGTCGGCGTACGCGCGGAGGCCGAGGGCGAGGGCCGCAGGGCTCTTCTTCTCGATGCGCGCGCACAGCGCCCCCGTCGCCCGATCGAGCTCGGCGGCGGGGACGACGGTGTTGACGATGCCCGCGGCCCGCGCCTCCTCCGCGGTCATGCGCTCGCCGAGGATCATCATCTCCAGCAGGCGGCGCCGGGGCACGACGCGAGAGAGCACCGCCATGATCATCATCGGGAAGAGCCCCACGTCGACCTCCGGCGTGCCGAGCTTCGCGTCCGCGGACGCGATCGCGAACGTGCACGCCGCGACGAGGCCGATGCCGCCGCCCATCGCGTGCCCGTTGACCTTCGCGATGATGGGGATCTCGCTGCGCGTCATCGCCAGCACGAGGTCCACGTAGTCCCCCTTGAAGGGGAGCTCGGGCCCGTCGTCGCCGCTGCCCGTCATCTGCGCGAAGTCGCCGCCGGCGCAGAAGGCCTTGCCCTCGCCGGGGACGACGATGGATCGGACGCCGCCGCCCGGGTGAGCGTGGGCGTCGTCGATCGCGTAGAGTAGCTCGTTGATCATCCGAGGCCCGATCGCGTTGCGGCGCTCCGGGTTGAAGAGCGTCACGATCTGGGCGCCGTGAGGCGCGTGGGAGACGCGGATCTTCGCGTACCTTCGGGTGGGCGGGAGCGTCTTCTGCGTCTCCGTCATGGCGGCCTACGACACCGCCCGGGCGGGCTGCGCGGGACGCGCGGGCCCCGGATGGAACTGGTCGAGCCCGAGGATCTGCTTCGCCTGCTCGACCGTGGCGACCTTGCGCCCGCAGTCCCTCGTCATGCGCGCCGCGACCTCGATGAGGTCTCCGTTCGAGCGGGCCATCTCGCCGTTCGGCAGGTACAGGTTGTCCTCGAGCCCCGCGCGGATGTTCCCGCCGAGCGCGAGCGCGGCGCCGATCATGCGCCAGCCGCACTTCGAGATGCCGATGACCTCCCACTCGCTGCCCGCGGGCATGATCTTCGTCTGGAGCTGGAGGCTCTCGACGAGCGGCGGGATGCCGCCGAGGACGTTCACGATGAACGAGAACTGGAGCGGCTTCTTGAGCACACCCATGTCGAGGAGGGGCCAGATCCCGTGCGTGTGGCCGGTGTCGAAGCACTCGAGCTCGGGCTTCACGCCCGCCTCGTTCATCGCCTCGAGCATCCTGATGATCTTGGCGTACGTGTTCGGGAAGATCATGTCGAACACGAACGCCCGGCGATTCTCGGAGTACTTCGAGTAGTTCATCGTGCCCATGTTGAGGGCGGCGATGTGCGGGCGGCTCTCCTTGATGTAGGCGCACTGGTCGGACACGTCCTCGAGGATGGTGCCCGTCGAGAAGTTCAGCAGGATCGGGCACCGCGCCTCGATCTCGCGCTTGATGTCGGCGAACACCCTCGGGCTGAAGGTCGGCGACCCGTCGTCCTGCCGCGCGTGGATGTGGAGGACGCTCGCGCCCGCGTCGTACGCCCGCTTCGCCTCCTCCGCGATCTCGACGGGCGTGTAGGGGATGCCCGGGCACTGCTTGCGGTTCGCGAGCACGCCGGTCACAGCGCAGGTGATGACGACGAGGTCGGGGTCACGGACGAAGGGCTTCTCGGTCATGGTCTACTCCCTCTCTACTCCTCGGCTGCCCCGCCGCGCGGGTGCGCGGCGTCGCGCTTGATGATCGTCTTCACCTTCTTCGAGAGCTTGCCCAGGATGCGGAGCAGGTCGCGCACCTCGTCCTTGGTCAGGCTCGCGAGGGCGGCGCGGAACATCTCCATGGGCTCCACCGGGATGGCGGCGGCGATGTCGGCACCCTTGGGCGTGAGCCGGATCTTCACCACGCGCCGGTCCTCGGTGGAGCGCTCGCGCACGACGAGACCCTCGCGCTCCATGCGGTCGATGATGCCCGTCACGGTGCTGTTCTGCGCGCGGATGCGCTCCGACAGCTCGGAGAGCGAGAGGTCGTCGATCGACTCGAGGATCTTCACCACCGTGAGCTGCGGGCCCGTGAGCTGCGCGCGGCGCGCGAGCTCCTTCGTGAGCCGGCGGCTCTCCGTGTAGAGGTAGATGATCGTCTCGATGATCTCTTCGACGTCGTCCTTGAGCTCGGGCTCGAGGGGGGACACGGGGGCACCTCCGGCGGGGATTCTTTAGCATGCGAAATATCGCCCGTCGCAACTTATTTTTGGGGCTAGGATGAACGGGTGACGAAGACGGTCCTCCACACGGCGCGGCTGGAGCTGGTGCCGATCTCGCTCGAGATCGTGGAGGCGGTGATGACCGAGGATCGCGCCACGGTCGAGCGCGTGGCCGGGGCGATCGTGCCGCCGGCGTGGCCCGGGCGGGCCCTCGTGGAGCGCGCGTTCTCGGCGTCGCTCGAGCGGATTCGCGAGAACCCGGAGGTGCGGCTGTGGGGGGATCGCCTGATGATGATGCGCGAGGGGGACGCGCGCAGGATCGTGGGGAGCGTGATCTTCCACGGGCGCCCGGACGAGACGGGGATCTGCGAGGTCGGCTACGGCGTCGAGGAGACGTGGCAGAAGCTCGGCCTCGCCACCGAGGCGACGAAGGCGTGCGTCGACTGGGCGCTCGCGCAGCCGGGCGTGAAGGCGTGCGTCGCGACGACGCCGCCCTGGCACCGCGCGTCGATCCGCGTGCTCGAGAAGGCGGGGTTCGCCAACACGCGAACGGAGGAGCACGAGATGCTGGGGGAGGTGCTGGTGTTCGAGTGCTGGGGGGCGCGCTACTCGCACATCTGACGGCCGCGGCTACTCCAGGATGGTGTCCGGATCCCCGAGGAACTCGTAGTGCATCGTGTCCTGCAGGACGTCGTGACCGAGCCAGTAGAACCCGTAGCGCTCGAACGTCTCGACCCATGACCGCGGCATCGCCATCCGGTCGTACGGCGTCCCCTTCTTCTTGCACAGGGGGTGCTCGTTCCACGGCGGCACGCACCCGCAGCACGTGTTCCGGTCGGGCTCGATGTCGATCGCGATGCCGTACACGTGGTTCGACACCTCGCTGCCGCGGTAGGTGTTCTTGAACCGGATCCCGCCGATCGACCTTGGCGCGTACTGCGCGGCGGCCCCGTTCGCCTTCAGCGCGGCCTCGACGCACTCGAGCGCCGGGATGATGCGCTTGTTGACCTGCACGGGCATCCCCATGAACGTCGTGCTCTCGGCCTGGGAGCGCGGCGTGTTCTTGTTCCACGCCGCGTTGCCGTAGCCCTCGAAGTAGCCGTACTTCTCGGTGCGGTAGCGGATGGCCGCCGCGAGCATCTCGTTCTGCTTGCGGGCATCGCCCTTGAACCAGTTGCCGCGGACGAGGAAATCCTGCGCCCGCTGCTCGCGACAACGCTTCCCCTTCACGCGGACGCCGGGGGGCACCGTGGCCGGCGGGGCGACGGACGGAGGGGCGACGGACGGAGGAGCGACGGACGGAGAGGCCTCCTCCGTCGCCTTGGGAGCGTCCCCCTCCGCGCGAACCGGCGAGACGATCGCGATGAGCCCGGCCACCGCGACGAGGACAGCGGGGGCGCCCCGCGCACGGCGTCGTCGCTCCGGAGGGGGCAGCATCAGGTCCTCCATACCAAAAGCGCGCCGACGTGCAAACTGAAGCTCCCGGGCCAGGAGATGTGACGTTGCCAGCGGGACGTGGCCCGCGGGCCCATCCACGGCCGAAATACCGAGTGGTTTCGCGCACGGCCGCGGGCGTGGGTTCGTGTGTCGCGATGGGGCGCGCCGGGATGGCGCGCATCTCGCGACTCGGGGGCGCGGCCGCGGAGGGTCAGAGCCGCGCGGCGATCTTCGGATACATCTCCGTCGTCAGCAGCGTGTACTCGTCGGGTGTGTCGCACTCCATGAACAGGAGATCCCTCCCGAACGGCACGAGCTCGACCCGCCCCAGCGTCATCATGCGCTGCGTGATGTCCTCGTGCTCGCTCCGCGTCTTCGCGGTGGAGAAGCGGATGACCCAATCCGTGACCTGCCGCACCACGGCGTGGTCGCCGGGCTCGAGGAGCAGGATCCCCGTCGCCTCGCCGCGGCACACGAGCCCGTCGGCCAGCGGCGTCCCCTGGAGGCCCTTGCCGTGCAGACGCGCGACGGTGGGCGATGCCTCCTCGCAGAAGACGAGCACCTCCTCGTCGGTCTGCCGGAAGTCGGCGCACACCAGGCTCTTGGACCGGCTCGAACCCTCGGTCTTCAGGAGATCGTAGATCCGAGGCTCGTACACGATGTCCGCGTCCATCAGGACCACCCTGGATTTCCCGTCCAGGATGTCCCTCTCGTCCCGCCACGCGTACCAGGCGGAGTGCCCGCTGCCGGACGTCGAGATGTCCTCCGTCGGGTTCAGGATCCACCCGACCCTCGCGCTCCCGGCCACCTCCTCGCGGGCCACGAGCTTCGCCTCGTAGGTGACCTTGTTGCCGACGATGTAGATCTCCTTCACGCCCGCCTTCGCGAGGGCGCGGAGGTGCCAGTCGAGGAACGTCGTGTCCTTCCCGTCGATCGGGAGGAGGGGCTTCGGCGTGCCGGCCGAGGCCTTCGAGATGCGGTTGCCGAGGCCCGCGGCCAGGATGACCGCCTTGTCGATGCTGCGACGGGTCATCCGTGTGCTCGCTCCTTCGATCCGTGTGCTCGCTCCTTCGAGAGGAAGGCGTTCATCATCAGGATCGTGGCGCCGAGGGAGAGGACGCCCCACGCGGCCGTCACGAGCTGGGCCTCCCACAGCGACCCGAGGAGCACGCCGACGGTCAGGATGATGAAGCCGTTGTCGCCCGTCATGATGCCGAGCGTCCTCATGACGACGCGGATGAAGAACGTGTCTGCGTGCGCCAGGATGTGCGGGACGTCCTCGGACACGATCGGGCTGTCCGCGTCGCGCATCTGCCGGAGCGTCTCCTTCGCGCTGCGACGGGAGAGCACCTTGACCTGCATCGTGTCGAAGAACAGGCCGAACTTCACGATGAAGTCGGCCTCGCCGCGCTGGATGAGCTGGTACTTCGGGCGAAGATCGGGGACGACGCTGTCCCTGCCGTGGGTGAGCGCCGCGGTGAACTTGCGCTTGTAGAAGTCGTGGCTCCAGGCCTGGAGCCCGCCGGAGCCGAGCACCACGCACATGAGCAGGAACGTGTAGCCGTTGTGGCTCTCGTGCCAGACGCGGTAGGCGATGCCGACGTTGAGCGCGATGTAGCCGACGGCGTCGGAGAGCTCGTCCACAGTCCGCCCGTACGGGGACGAGATCTTCTTCCCCCGCGCGAGGACGCCATCGTAGCAGTCGAGCACGGCGCGGAGCTCCATGACGATGAAGACCAGCCAGAACCAGCGGCGATCCGCGATGGCGATGCCGAGCGAGGCGCCCACCGCCAGCATCGCGTGGAAGACCGTGACCTGGTTCGGCGTGAACGGGAGGCCCTTCGCGACCACGAAGAGGGCGCGCGCGAGCGGGTAGTGGACGTACTTGTTCGGCAGGTCGACGAGGATGTCGACGAGCCGTCTCGTGTCTTCCGAGGGACCGAACCCGGGCGGGACCGCGACGTGCGCGACGTCAGCCGGCGCCGAGGATGCGTCGGACGCACCCGAGGAGGCGGTCTGCGTCGGCCCGAGCGAGGTCTCCCATGACGGCGATGCGGAAGATGCTGCCACTGAAATCTCCTTGTCCTGCATATATGACGAACCCCTGCTCCTTCAGGGTGTCGTGGAGGGTCGCGTACGCGAGCCCCGGCGGTAGCTTGTACGAGGTCAGCGTGGCGGAGTGCGTGGCCGGATCGAGGAGGGGCTCGACACCGAGCGCGCCGAGGCCCGCCCGGACGGCGTCGGAGAGGGCGCGGTAGTGGGCCGAGCGAGCGGACACGCCGCCGGCGTCCGAGAGTTCGGAGAGCGCGGCGTCGAGGGCGTGCATGACGTGCGTCGCCTGCGTGAACGGGGAGAAGCCCGCCCGCTGCTCCTTCTCGTAGCGGAAGAGGTCGAGATAGACGCTCGTGGCACCGGAGGGCCTCGCGGAGAAGACGCCGCGGCGGGCGAGGACGAACGCGACGCCGGGGACGCCGTGGAGGCACTTGTTGGCCGTGGCCGCGCACGCCTCGAGGTTCCAGGCGTCGAACGCGATGGCCTCGCCTCCGAAGCTCGAGACCGCGTCGAGGAGCAGGGGGACGCCGCGCTGCTTGCAGATGGCGCCGAGCGACGCGACGTCGTTCAGGCGGCCGGTCGTGGTCTCGTGGTGCACCGAGAAGACGTGGGTGTAGCCGCCGGCGGCGAGGCGCGACCGGGCGGCGGCCAGATCGAGGCCCTCCGTCCACGCGCCCTTCACGATGTCGAACGCCTTCCCCTGCGCCGCGAGCATGGCGGCTGCGCGCTCGCCGTACACGCCGTTGGAGACGACCAGGGTCCGCCCGTCTCGTGGCGTGAGCGAACCGAGCATCGCCTCGACCGCGCCGGTGCCCGAGCCCGTGAGCAGCACCGCGGTGTGCGTCGCCTCGGCCTCGGGGTACACGCGCCCGAGCTTCGCGATCACGCCGCGCGTGAGGGCCGCGAACTCCGGCTCGCGGTGGCACACGTCGGGGGCGGCGAGGGCGGCGCGGACGCGCGCGGTCAGCGTCACGGGGCCGGGGTTGAGGAGCTTCATCGGGGTCACGGCGCCACGTCCTTCCGCAGCCACGCGCGCATGCGAGCCTCGACCTCGACGGGCGTGACCTTCGGCCGCGGGAGATCGGCTCGCACGCCCTTCCTGATCTTGACGTGCGCCATCGTGAGCTCGCCTGGCGGCGTCCGGACGAGGGCGGCGAGCTTCTCGAGGTCGTCGACCCGGAGCACGCTGGGGTAGCCCGACGCGCGCGCGATCTGGGCGAGGTCGACCGAGTGCGTGACCGTGGACTGGGCGCCGGTGGACTCGTGGAGCTCGTTGTCGAGGAGCACGTGGAGGAGGTTCCGCGGCCGCTCGTAGCCGAGCGTCGCGAGCGCGCCGAGGCGCATGAGCGCGGCGCCGTCGCCGTCGAGGACGATCACGCGGCGATCGGGCCGCGCCCACGCGAGGCCGAGCCCGAAGGTCGCGGCGCAGCCCATCGAGCCGACCATGTAGAGCTGGTTCGGTAGATCCGCGCACGCGTAGAGCTCGCGGCCCGTGTAGCCCGTGGTCGCCACGATCACGTCCTCGGGGCGCGCGTTCCTCTGCACCGCGAGGAGCGCCTCCTCGCGGGACGGGAGGGCCGAGGGCCAGGCGAACGGGTGGGGCAGCGGCGCGCCGATCTCGCGCGGCGCGGGCCTCTTCTGGAGCTTGTGCTCGGCCACGCTGTCCTTCTTCATGACCAGGCCGTAGGGCGTGCGGGCCCGCGTCATGTGGCCGATCGCGCGCTCGAGGCAGCCGTCGATCTGGGCCTCCTCGGTCGGGAAGTACTCCCACGGGACGCCCATGAGGTCGAACAGGCCGGTCGTGATCTGGCCCATCAGATCGTGCTGGGGCTCGTCGTGGGGGCCCCCGGGCTCGCCGCGGAGGGTCGTGATCACCAGCACCGGGATCTTGAAGATCGCGTTCAGCGAGGTGAGCGGGTTCACCGCGTTGCCGAAGCCCGAGTTCTGGAACATGACCACGGCGCGCTTTCCGCCCAGGTCCGCGCCGCTCGCGATGGCCACCGCGTCCCCCTCGTTGGCGGCGCCGATGTACGCGAGGTCGTCGGCGTCGATGACGTAGTTGATGAAGGGCTTGAGGTACGAGCAGGGAACGCCCGTGTACAGGGAGAACCCCGCCGTCTTCGCGGTCTCGATGAAGCTCTTCGCGCTGATCACGAGAACGTGCTCCCCGTGAGCACGTCGTCGAGGCTGTCGACATCGAGCCAGTCACCCGTCGAGTACACGACGTGGATCGTGTGGCCCGCCGTGACGAGGCGCCGGAGGAGATCGGTCATCTTGAGCGACGCGAGGCCCGGCGCGTCGAGCGCATCGACCGTCTCCTTGACCACCTTCGCGCCCCGGTCCGACAGCTTCAGGAGTCCCATCCACTCGCCGTTGATGCCCTTGCGGTCGGGATCGTTCACGATGTCGCGCAGTGTGACGTCGTCCAGGAGGGCGCGCTTGGTGTTCTCGCGCGAGCACACGACGTAATCGGCCAGGCGGCCGCGGTTGTTGGAGTCCTGCCACTGTGCGTCGACGGCGATCACGAAGTCGCCCTCGTGGTCGGTGAGCTTCTGCGCGATGTACTTCTTGAAGAGCACGTCGCCGTACGAGACGACACAGGCGCCCTCCGCGGCGGCGAACGCCTTCTTCAGCGAGGCGATCTCCTGCGTCTTCGCGTAGTCGTCGTTGTCGACGAACGTGACGCCCGCGGCCTCCACGGCGGCCTTCTTGTAGCCGCGCACGACCGTGATGTCCTTGATGCCGGCTGCCCGGTACGAGGCCAGGATGTGCTCGAGGAGCGGCTTGCCCGCGATCGGCACCATCGCCTTCGGCCGCTCGGCGGTGAGCTCGCCGAGCTCCTCGCCGCGCGAGGCCGCGAGGACCACGGCCCGGGCAGGCGCGCCCTGCTTGGGCAGGTAGAGCTTCTCGGCCTGCTCGAGCTCCTTCTCCCCCTGCAGGCGGAAGACCTCTTGGAGGGGCGCGACCTTCTCCTCGACGTTGCGGAGGTGCTGGTCGACGAAGATCTGCTTCGCCGTCGCCTGCATCGTCGTGATCGCCGAGCGCATGAGGTGGTTCGCCCAGATGACGACGGAGAAGCCGCACTCGCGGAACACCTCCGTCGGCGTCGTGTAGTACTTCGTCGGGACGATCACGACGGGGAGGCGATCGCCCCACTCCTTCTTGAAGCCGAGGATCTCGCTCGGGTTGCGCTGCGCGCTGTGGATCAGGATCGCGTCGGCGCCGGCCACCCGGTACAGCTCGGCGCGGCGGAGCGCCTCGTCCATGCCGTGCCCGGCGATGAGGGCCTCCACGCGCGCGACGACCACGAAGTCAGGGTCGTCCTGCGCCTCCTTGGCCGCGCGGATCTTGCCCGCGAACTCATCGGCGTCGGCGAGCGGCTGGGCGGTGCCGCGGATGAAGCTGTTCGTCTTCGGGAAGAGCTTGTCCTCGATGCACACGCCAGCGACGCCGCGCTGCTCGAGCTTGCGCACGAGCCGGCGCATCGAGTTGAAGTTGCCATAGCCGGTGTCGCCGTCGAGGAGGATCGGCACCGTCGTGGCGTCGGCCATGAACTCGACGACCTCGAGGACCTGCGTCCAGCTGGCCTCGTTGTTGTCGCGGACGCCGAGGGCAGCCGAGATGGACAGGCCCGAGCCCCAGATGCCGTCGAACCCGGCCTCCTCCGCGATCTTCGCCGAGAGGCCGTTGTGCGCCTCCATGAGGAAGGCGATGTCCTTGCGGCGGACGAGCTCCCTGAGGCGGGTGGTCTTCTTCGGCGTGGCGGGGCGGTTGGACGGCACGGGGGGACTCCGGGGTGGAGGAACGACAGCAACTGGTTGAACCAGTTGACGACCTGACAAAGCAAGTGGCGATCCGGACGGGACGAGTTACCACCGCGCGCAGAGACTGCAACGATTTCAGTGGATTGGGAGGATTGCAGGACGCCTCCTGCGTAGCTCCTTGCGCACCGCGTCGAGGCCAAGGTGCGAACCGAAACGGCGAAGTGCGAGAAACGAAACACAAAACGCGCCGTCACGAGCCGTGCGCATCGAGGGCCGCGCTTGCGGGGAAGGCCAGGCTGTGGAAAAACACCGCCTGCCATGGGCCACGAGCACGAGCACGAGATCGAGATCTCCATCTCCGATCTGGACGCGAGCGGGCGCGACTTCGCGTTCCCGGTGCGCGGCGCGTGGGTGCGCGGCGCGCTCGAGGGGCACGAGGCCACGTCGACCGGGCGGGACGGGTCGCTCGCGCTGCGCGCGTCCAAGAGCGGCACGGACGTCGTGCTCCGCGGCCACCTCGAGGTCGTGCTCGTGACCCCCTGCGCGCGCTGCCTCGAGCCGGTGACCTTCGGCGTGGACGAGGAGATCTCCTGGCTGATGGTCCCGCGCAGCGCGTACCGGGATCCCGGTCCGGGCGAGCACGAGCTGGCCGCGCTCGACGCGGACACCTCCCCGTATGACGGGGACACCGTGGTCCTCGACGACCTCGTCCGCGACGAGCTCGTGCTGGCCACACCCATGATCCCCTTGTGCTCCGAGGACTGCCCGGGTATGAGCCCCGCACGAGAAGGCAGAGACGGCGCGGGCGTCGATCCACGCCTCCTCCCCCTGCTCCAAATCAAGCTAGAGAAGCCCTGAAGGAGAATCCCCGTGGCGGTCCCCAAGCGACGAACCAGCCGATCCAAGCGCAACATGCGCCGCGCCAACCACGACAAGGTCACCCCGGTGAACCTGGTGGCCTGCTCCAACTGCGGCGAGCCGGTCGTTCCGCACCGCGCCTGCGCCGCGTGTGGCTTCTACAAGGCCCGCGACGTCGGCGGCGCCAAGAAGTGACGCGAGGCCGGTAGCGACCCGTGCCCACGACCGCCATCCCCGCCTCGAGGATACTCGGCACGGGCCACTTCCTGCCGCCCCGCGTCCGGACGAACCACGATCTCGAGGAGATGGTCGACACCACGGACCAGTGGATCGTCGAACGCACCGGCATCCGCGCCCGCCACATCGCCGATCCCGGCACGGTCACGAGCGACATGGCCGCTGCGGCGGCGAGGAGCGCGCTCGAAGCGGCGGAGCTGTCGCCGAAGGACCTCGACATGATCCTGGTCGGCACCGTGACGCCCGACATGCCGATGCCGGCGACGGCCGTCTACGTGCAGCAGAAGCTCGGCGCCGGCGCGTGCCCGGCGATGGATCTGAGCGCGGCGTGCGCCGGGTTCCTGTTCGGGCTGTCGATCGCCGACCAGTACATCCGCTCGGGTTCGATGCGCCACATCCTCGTGGTGGGCGTCGAGCTCCTCTCGCGCGTCGTGGACTGGGAGGACCGCACCACGTGCG
>SXNL01000219.1 GCA_005777185.1 Myxococcales bacterium | reverse complement strand
CCTCTCCCTTGAGGGAGTGGGAGGCCGGGAGGGTGAGGTCTGCGCGGAGCACGCGCGCTCCTCCCTCTCCCTTGAGGGAGAGGGAGGCCGGGAGGGTGAGGTCTGCGCGGAGCACGCGCGCTCCTCCCTCTCCCTTCAGGGAGAGGGAGGCCGGGAGGGTGAGGTCTGCGCGGTGCTCCCGGAACCTCTTCGTCTCCCCCTGAGCGCGCGTAGCGCGCGATTTGGGGGAGACCGACGCGCGAAGCGCGGCGAGTGGGGGCACCCGTTCTCTTGCGCCGGATCGCCCCTAACCGAACGGCATTGCACCTAGATCCGTGTGAACGCCACCTTCAGACCATCCATGGGGGTCGGGAAGATCCAGCCCTTTCGCGCCGAGAGGTCCTGCCCCGGGGCCAGCGCCCAGCGGTACGGCGTGAGGCGCGCGAGGAACAGCGCGAGCATCACCTCGGCGAGCTCCTCGCCGAGGCACCTGTGGCCCTTCTTCGAGCCCGCGCCGTGGGGGCAGAAGGCGTGGCGCTTCGCGAGCTCGGCGTCGTCGAGGAAGCGCTTCGGATCGAACACGCGCGGGCTCGGGTAGGCGCGTTCATCCATGAGCGTCCTGGAGAGGCACCCGACGGCCTTCGTGCCCTTCGGGATCGTGTACTCCCCGAACGGCACGTCCTCCTTCGCGCGCGCGAAGACCGTGAGCGGCGCGAGCGGCACCGCGCGGCGCGACTCCTTCGTGACGGCCTGCACGTAGCGAAGGCCGCGCAGCTCGGCGAGCGTGGGCGCGCGATCCCGCGGCAGGGTGTCGAGCTCCTCGAACACCTTCACGCGCACGTCGTCGTGTTCGGCGATCGCCTTCACGAGGTACGTGAGGCCCGCCTCCACGAGCGCGTACGCCGTGTAGAAGTGGACCATCTCCATGACGATCTCCCGCTTCTCGAGCTGCTCGCCGCCTTCGCCGCGGGCGGCGATCGACCGGGAGAGCAGGTCGTCGCCCGGGTCCTTCTTCCGTCGCTCGTAGGCCTCGCTCACGTGGGCGAGGAGGCCGTCGCGTGCCCTGAGCGCCTTGCCGTAGGGCGTGAACGGCAGGGCGAGCGGCAAGGTCACGATGCCACCGAGGAACTGCTGGTAGAGCGCGTACGTCCGCGCGTCCTCGACGGTCGGATCGGCGCCGGTGAAGAGCGAGTCGGCGATGGCGAAGCACATGCGGGACAGCTCGGGGACCCACGTGAGGTCCTTCCGCTGCTCCCATCCCTCGGCGTATCGCGTCATGATCGCCCAGATCGTGGGGATGTACGCGGCGAGGGCCTCGTCGGTGAACGCCTGCAGGAGGAGGACGCGCCGCGTCGTGTGCGTCGGCGGGTCGATGAACGGGGTCGCGTCTCGATCGAGCAGGGTCTGGATGTGGCCGGGCGACGAGTCGATGCGCGTGAACCACCGCGCGTCGTTGAAGACCTCGAGTCCCTTCTCGCCCGAGAGGCTGACGGTGTCGGCGAAGAAGAGGTTCGTGAGGAACACGTCGCCGTGCTCGGCGTGGCCGGCGTCGAGGAAGCCCTGGGGATCCTTCACGAACGCGAGGGTCTGGCCGAGGAGGGGGAGTCCCCGGCTGCCGGGCGGTAGCTTGCTCATGCGGAGGGGTCGTACAACAGATCGGCTGGCGCGTCAGCGACCGTGCGCGCGTGCCTTTGCGTCCCAGTCCAGCCCCTTCAGGTACAGCCCCAGCGCCGTCCGGACGTGATCGAGGATCGCCGCCTGGCTGTGCAGCCCCGCCGACCATCCGATCAGCGAAGCGAACCAGTTCTGCTGGAGCAGGAGCGCGAGCGTCCGCTCGTCGCTCGTGGGCGGGTGCGACACCGTCTCCGCCGCGCTGATGCGTCCGACCCCGCGCATGGTGGCGATCAGGATGTCGTTCATGCGCCCCTGGTAGGCGACGACGTGACGCGCGACCTCGGGCTGCCCCGACGCCATCGCGCGCAGCACGGCGCGGGCGAAGTGGGGGCGCCGGCACAGCGCGCGCGTCAGGACCGTGTAGAACGCGACGAGGCGCTCCTCCACGCGGTCGCCCTTGATGGGGCCCTTCTCGATCTTCTTCTCGAGCTTCTCCGTCTCCCGCTCGAGGGCGGCGGAGAGGATGTCCTCCTTCGATCGAAACCGCTTGTAGAGCGTGCCGAGGGCCACGCCCGCCCGCGCGGCGACGTCGCGCTGCCGCACGTTGTCGTAACCGCCCTCCTCGGCGAGCTGGATGGCCACGTCGAAGATCCGCTCGCGGTCCTTGTCGTTCTCGCTGCCCACGGTCACGCCTGCATCGCGCCCGCCATCCGGCGGACGCAGCCCTCGAGCTCGGTGACCAGATCGCGCATCACGTCCTCGACCGGGCGGACCGCGTTCATGCGGCCCACGATCTGGCCCACGGGGGAGGTGAGGAGCTCGTGCGCGCGGGTGCCGGGCTGGCCGGCCCAGTGGTGGATGCGCGTCGTCGCGTCGGCGGTCGCCATGAACTGGAGCGGCATCGGCAGGGTGCCGGGCCCCCCCGGATCGTCCCACGCGTCGGACCACGCCGTCCGGAGCTGGCGCGCGGGCTTGCCCGTCAGCGCCCGCGAGCGCACGGTGTCCCGCGAAGTCGCGCGCAAGAGCTTGTCGCGCGCGATGGGGTGGAGGTCCGACTCCGCCACGGTGAGCCACATCGATCCGGTCCACGCGCCCTGCGCGCCGAGCGCGAGGGCGGCCGCGACCTGCCGCCCGCAACCGATGCCGCCCGCCGCGAGCACGGGCACGTCACCCACCGCGTCGACGATCTCCGGCACGAGGACCATGGTCGAGATCTCGCCGCAGTGGCCCCCCGCCTCCGTCCCCTGCGCGACGATGATGTCGACGCCGTTGGCGATGTGCTTCTTCGCGTGCTCCGCGGCGCCGGAGAGCGCCGCGACCTTCATCCCACGCGCGTGCGCCGCGTCCACGATGTCCCGCGGGGGGGGGCCGAGCGCGTTGGCGAGCAGCCGGATGTTCGACCCCTCGCGCGAGAGGGCCATCTCGACCTGCGGCCGCGTCGTCTGCTCCGTCCACGCCAACAGGTGGTGCCACGACGTCTGCCCTGCCGGCAGGGCGGGCACCTCGTGGCGGGCGAGGAGGTCCTCGATGAACGCCCGGTGCGCCGGCGAGATCATCGCCTCCAGCATGCTCGGATCGAGCGGAGCGTCGTGCCCCGCGCCGCCGTCGACGTACTTCGCGGGCATCACCACGTCGACGCCGTAGGGCTTGCCGCCCGCGTGCGCGTCCACGAAGTCGAGCGCCTCGCGGAGCTGATCCACCGTGTACGCCACCGCGCCGAGGACGCCGAGCCCGCCCGCGCGGCTCACGGCGGCGACCACGGCGGGCGCCTTCGAGAACGCGAAGATCGGGACGTCGAGGCCGAGCGCCTCGGCGAGCCGCGTCTGGATGCGCGTGACGGTCACGAGGCGGGCGGGAGGAACTTGTTCATCTTCTGCGCCATCGGGATCGATCCGGAGACCTTGAGCTTGCGCGTGAGGAACGCCTTCGCGCCGTTGAGGTCGCCGTTCACGAGGTCGACGTAGTCGCTGGCCTTGATCTTGTACGTGACCGTGGGCGAGGCCCCGGCGCCCGTCTCCACGGTGAGCGCCTTGTCCTTCACGCGCACCGTCCACGTGCCGCCGCCGTCCCCCTCCAGCTCGTAGACGAAGCTCGCGTCCACGCCGGCCGCGTTCTCCGGGAGGAAGCGCTCCTGGATCGTGTCGAAGTACTCCGTGCAGCTGGCGATGCGTCTCATGCTCATTTCCTCGTGTGAAACATGTTCTACTGCGGAGTAAACTCCGCGCCCGGAGGAAGGTCAAGGAGGAAGATCGCCTCGGGTGCGCCGGTCCGCCGCCCGGAAGTGATCGAGCAGCGCGTCGTTCAGGCCCGCCGCGCACTGGTGGAGGATGGCGTGGCCGGCGTCGGTGAACTCCACGAGCCGCGAGTTGGGGATGAGCTCGTGCAGGCGGTGGTGCTCTCGGGGACGGATGAGCCGATCGCGCGACGCCTTCACCACGAGCGTCGGCGTGCCCGCGAGCGCGTGGAGGCGATCGGAGGCCCTGTGACCGAGGATGGCCGCCATCTGGCGCAGTCGATCCCGGGCGGGCGCGGCGCCGACGACCTCTTCGCGCATCGCGGCGCGGAGGGGCCTGACGTCGATGGACCGGAGGTACTCGTCCGGGAACACCAGGCGCTCGAGCATCCGCGCGCGCGCGGACCGCGGGCCCAGGAACGCGCGGAGGAAGAGGAGGAGGCTCGCGGGGGGCGGGAAGAAGTTCCGGAAGCCTCCGGCGTGTGTCGCGATGAGCGACAGGCTCCGCACGCGCGAGGTCCACGAGAGGGCGCTCTCCTGTGCGATCAGGCCGCCCAGCGATACGCCGACGACGTGGACGTGCGGCCACGAGAGCTCATCCGCGACGGCGAGCGCGTGGCGCCCGAGATCACGCATCGAGACGCGCAGCCTCGCGCGCGTCTGGCCCGCGCCGGCGTTGTCGAACCACGCGACGCGGTGGCGCTTCGACAGGGCCTCGATCTGGTTCATCCACATCCGGCCGGGCACGCCGAACCCCATCACGAGCAGGACGGGCGACCCCTCGCTGCCGGCCGTGTCGTAGTGCACGCGCGCGTCCTCGAGCTCCACGAAAGGCATGGCTCAGTCCGCCTCGAGGGTGAGGAGCACGCGCCCGGCGAGCCCACCCTTCGCGACCATGCGCTGCGCGCGATCGGCCTCCGCGAGCGGCAGGCGGGCGTGGATCGGAATCTCGAAGGGCCGCCGGCCGTGCTCCGCGAGCAGAGACGCCATGTCCCCGCGCGTCGCGCCGGACGATCCGGTGATCTCGATGGCGCGCGTGATGATGTAGCCGAGGTTGACCTCGACGCGCGCGTCGACGACGTTCCCGACGGCGACGAGGCGCCCGCCCACGCCGAGCGCGCGCACGGAGGCGTTGAAGGTCGGGGCGCCCACGCAGTCCATCGCGACGTCCATCGGGTCGCCGCCGATCCGCTTGTGGAAGCCGCCGCCCCCGTCGACGATCACGCGGCTGGCGCCCAAACCCTCCGCGAGCGCGCCGTGCGCCTCGCGGCGGACGACGGCTGTGACCTCCGCGCCGAGGCGGCGCGCGATCTGCACGGCGGCGGCGCCCACGCCGCCGTTGGCGCCGGTGACGAGGACCCGGTGGCCGGCGCGCACACCCGCGCGGCGGAGGCCACGCCAGGCCGTCCCGAGCGTGCAGTGGAAGACGGCGCCGAGGGCAGGGTCGATCCCCTCCGGCACCGCGTAGAACGCGCTCGCGGGGGCCGCGAGCCATCGCGCGTAGCCGCCGTCGACGAGGAGGCCGAGCACGCTCGCAGCGCGCGCGCAGAGGGACGTCTCGCCCGCCGCGCACGCCGCGCACTCCCCGCAGGCGTCGCGGTGCATCGACGCCACGCGATCGCCGATCCGCCAGGTGTCGACGCCCTCGCCCGTCGCCACGACGCGGCCGATCGCCTCGTGCCCCGGGGTGATGGGCACCTGCACGAACGCGAAGCGGCCCGCGCGATCGATGCAGTCGCGCCCGCAGACCCCGCACGCCTCCACGGCGATGACGATCTCGCCGGGACCCGCGGCGGGAGGCCCCTCCATCCGCTCGATCGCGAGATCCGCGTCCCAGCCGATCTCGCGCAACCGGGCCCGCATCCACCGAAATGAAACGTGTTTCACTCGGGGGTGTCAAGGTCCGCGTGGTACGGTGCCCCGCGGTGGAGCCGTCTCGCGTCACGATCACGAGCGCCGACGGCCTCTCCCTCCGCGGCGAGGCGTGGGGCGAGATCGCCGCGACGGAAGGGCGGACGCCCATCGTCTTCCTCCACGGCGGCGGCCAGACGCGCCACGCGTGGGGGAACACCGCCGCACGCATGGCGCTCGGCGGCGCGTACGTGGTCACGATGGACCACCGCGGGCACGGCGACAGCGACTGGCCGCCCGCGGGCGATCTCGGCGCGGGGTTCGACCTCGCCACCTTCGCCGCCGACGTCCGCGCGATCGCGGCGTGGATCGGGCGGCCCCCCGCGGTGGTGGGCGCCTCGCTCGGGGGCCTCGCGGCCCTCATGGCCGAGGGCGAGCGGGGCGCCGGGACGCCGCCGCTCCTCCGTGCGCTCGTGCTCGTGGACGTGGCGCCCCGCATGGAGCAGGAGGGGGTCACGCGCGTGATCTCCTTCATGCACTCCGGCCTCGACGGCTTCGCGTCCCTCGACGAGGCCGCCGACGCCATCGCCGCCTACCTGCCGCACCGCAAGCGCCCGCGCGACACGGCGGGCCTCGCGAAGAACCTCCGTCAGGGGCCGGACGGGCGCTGGCGCTGGCACTGGGATCCGCGCTTCGTGCGTCGCGACAGGGGCGATCCGTCCTTCGCGCGAGCCCGCCTCGAGAGGGCGGCCAGCGCGCTCTCGATCCCGACCTTGGTCGTGCGGGGCCGGATGAGCGACGTCCTCTCCGACGAGGGCGTGCGCGAGCTCCGGGCCCTGGTGCCCCACGCCGAGTACGCCGACGTGGCCGGCGCCGCGCACATGGTCGCCGGCGACGACAACGACGCGTTCAGCGTCGCCGTCGCGGCCTTCCTGGCGCGGGTCGACGCGGCAAAATGAAACATGTTCTAGTCCGCGCTTGACAGGCGCGCGCCGCGGGGCGAGGCTCCCACGAGCGCCTCCCTCGGTGAGCCTCGCGATGTCCGGGACCTACAACCTCGCCGACCTGTTCGAGTCGCTCGCGGACGCCGTCGGCGAGCGGACGGCGCTCGTGGCGGGATCCCGGCGCCTGAGCTTCCGCGACCTCGACGAGCGCGCCGACCGCGTCGCCGCCGCCCTCCGTGCGCGCGGCGTGGGCGCGGGCCACCACGTCGGCCTGCACCTCTACAACGGCAGCGAGTACGTCGAGGCGATGATCGGCTGCTTCAAGCTCCGGGCCGTGCCGATCAACCTCAACTACCGCTACGTCGCCGCCGAGCTCGGGCCGCTCTTCGAGGACGCGGATCTCGTCGCCATCGTCACGCAGGCCGATCTCCTCTCCGTCGTCGCCGAGGCTACGCGCGACAGGCGCACCGCGCCGGCCGTGCTGGTGGTCGCCGACGGGAGCGCCGTCGACGCCGGTGGGCTCGAGGTCCAGGACTACGAAGCGGCGCTCGCGGCGGCGACCCCGACGCGCGATTACGGGCCGCGCTCGAACGACGATCTCTACGTGATCTACACCGGGGGCACGACCGGGCGCCCCAAGGGGGTCATGTGGCGCCACGAGGATCTCTTCTTCGCGGGCCTGCAGGGCGGACGCCCCGGCGGCGATCCGGCCACGCACCCCGGCGACGTCGCCGCGTTCGCCCGCGACCCCGAGAACGCGATGCGCCTCGTCCCCGCCGCCCCCTTCATCCACGGCGCCGCCCAGCTCGGTTCGTGGATCGCGTTCTTCACGGGGGGCAGCGTGGTCGTGCAGCCAGGCCGGAGCTTCGACGCGCGCCGCCTCTGCGAGCTCGTAGGCGAGGAGCAGGTCACCACCATCACCCTCGTCGGCGACGCCATGGCGCGCCCGATCGTGGACGAGCTGTCCGAGCGGCGGCACGACACCTCGAGCCTCCTCGTGATCGCGTCGGCCGGGGCGATCCTCTCGCCTTCGGTGAGGGATCGTCTCCAGGAGCTGCTCCCCGAGACGATGGTCCTCAACAACTTCGGCGCGTCCGAGACGGGCCACCAGGGCTCCGCCTTCCCGGGAACGGAGACCGGCGCGGACGGCCGTCCGAGCTTCGCGATGAGCGAGGACTCGCTCGTCCTCGACGACGACCTCCGCCCCATCGAGCCCGGCTCTGGCAAGCTCGGCCGCCTCGCACGCGGCGGCCACGTGCCGCTCGGCTACTACAAGGACGAGGCCAAGACGCGCGAGCGCTTCGTGACGATCGACGGCCGCCGCTTCGTCCTCCCCGGCGACGCGGCCACGGTGGAGGCCGACGGCCGCATCACGGTGTACGGCCGCGGCGTGAACTGCATCAACACGGGTGGCGAGAAGGTGTTTCCGGAGGAGGTCGAGGAGGCCCTCAAGGCGCACCCGGACGTGTTCGACGCGCTCGTCGTCGGGCTCGCGGACGAGCGGTGGATGCAGCGCGTCGCCGCGGTCGTCGAGCCGCGGCCCGGGAAGGCGCCCACGCTCGAGGAGCTCCAGGCGCACTGCCGCACGCTCCTCGCAGGCTACAAGATGCCGCGGCAGCTCCTCCTCGTGGAGGCCGTGTCCAGGCAGCCGAGCGGCAAGCCCGACTACGCGTGGGCGAGGCGCGTCCTCGAGACCGGAGGCCATTCGTGAGCCCCGCGACCTACGCGACGGGGTGGTTCGTCGTCGCGACGGTCGACGAGCTCCCGCCGAGGAAGGTCCTCCCGCTCCGCTACTTCGGCCAGCGGCTGGTCGCCTTCCGCGGCGACGGCGGCGCGGTCAGCGTCCTCGACGCGCACTGCCCGCACCTCGGCGCGGATCTCGGCGTCGGGGGCAAGGTGGTCGAGGACTCGATCCGCTGCCCGTTCCACGCCTGGCGCTTCGGCGCGGACGGCGCGTGCGTCGACATCCCGTACTGCGCGAGCGGCAAGATCCCGCCGCGTGCACGCGTGCGCGCCTGGCCCGCGCGCGAGCGAAACGGCCTCGTCTTCGTGTGGCATGACACGTGGGGCCGCGCGCCGAGCTACGAGATCCCCGAGATCCCGGAGCACGGCGATCCGGCGTGGACGCCCTGGACGATGAGCTTGATGACCATCCGCACCGCGCCCCGCGAGATCATCGAGAACGTCGCCGATCGCGCGCACTTCCCGCGGGTGCACAACACCGAGATCGAGTCCTTCGAGAACGTGTTCACCGCGCACATGGGCATCCAGCGCTCCTCGGGCGTCGCGTACCCGCGCGGGGGAGGGGAGGACCGGTTCGCGCTCACGGCCACCTACTTCGGTCCCGCCTACCAGGTCACCGAGATGGAGTCGTTCCTCCCGAACCGCCTCATCAACGCGCACACGCCGATCGACGAGCACAGCCTCCACCTCCGCTTCGGCGTGATGCTGAAGAAGATGGCGTCCGACGAGAAGATGGCCCGCTACGCGCAGGGCTACACGGACAACCTCCAGAAGGGCTTCGGCGAGGACGTGCAGATCTGGGAGAACAAGGCCTGGCGCGACCGGCCCATGCTCTGCGACGGCGACGGCGCGATCGGCGCGCTGCGCAAGTGGTACCGGCAGTTCTACCTGCCCCCGGGGGGCGAGGAGCAAGGCGGATGAACCGATTCGAGGGAAGGGTCGCGCTGGTCACGGGCGCCGCGTCGGGCATCGGAAAGGCCACCGCCGCGCGGCTCGCCGAGGAGGGCGCGAAGGTCGCGACGATCGACATCACCGAGGGCGGCGCGGACTTCCGCTGCGACGTCTCCGACGAGGCCGAGGTCGCGAGGACCGTGAGCGAAGTCCTCGCGCGCTTCGAGCGCCTCGACGTCGTGTGCAACGTGGCCGGCATCCTCCGCGCGGACCACACGCACGAGCTCTCGCTCGACAACTGGAACCGCATCCTGCGGGTCAACCTGACCGGCACGTTCCTCGTGTGTCGCGCCACGCTGCCGCACCTCTTGAAGACGAAGGGGAACATCGTGAACACCTCGTCGACGGCCGCCCTGGGCTCGCACCCGTGGATGGCGGCGTACGCGGCGTCGAAGGGCGGCATCCTGTCGATGACGCGCTCGATCGCCGTCGAGTACGCGAAGCAGGGGCTCCGCGCGAACTGCGTGTGCCCCGGCGGCGTCGCGACGCCCCTCCACGCGCAGTTCCGTCTGCCGAAGGGCGGCGACCCCGAGCTCTTGCGCGGCGCCATGCCGCTCACGATGCCGTACGCCGGCCCGGAGCACGCCGCCTCGGTGATCGCGTTCCTCGCGTCGGACGACGCCCGCTACATCAACGGCGTCGAGATCCGCGCCGACGGGGGCGCGCTGTCTTGACGTTCCCCACGGGCGTCGGCGCGATCGATCTGATGCTGAACATCCCCGGCAGCGGGGAGGAGCAGCGGGCATGGTACGACTTCATGAAGCCGCTGCTCCTCGACCAGGAGTCTCGCGAGCGGTTCGAGATGCCCGCGCAGTACCTGTTCAAGGACCTGCCGCGGATCGACGCGCAGGACGACTACGTCGCCTACACGGTGGCCGAGATGGATCGCTACGGCGTCGCGCGCGCCATGATCGGCTGCGACGGCGCGCCGTCCCCGGCGCTCGACGCCCTGACGCGATACCCCGACCGCTTCTTCGCGAGCTACCACGCGAATCCGAACCGGGGGATGGACGAGGTCCGCACGATCGCGCGCCTCCACCGCGAGATCGGCATCAAGGCGGTGACGGCGTTCCCCTCCGGGCTGTGCCCGCAGGTGCCCATCGACGACAAGAAGTGGTTCCCGGTCTACGCCAAGTGCGTCGAGCTCGATCTCCCGATCTGCATCTGCGTCGGCGTCCCCGGCCCCCGCCTGCCGATGGCCCCGCAGAAGGTGGAGCTGCTCGACGAGGTGTGCTGGTTCTTCCCTGAGCTCAGGGTCGTGATGCGGCACGGGGGCGAGCCCTGGACGGATCTCGCCGTGAAGCTGATGTTGAAGTACCCGAACCTCTCGTACTCGACGAGCGCGTTCGCCCCGCGGCACTACCCGAAGGCCATCGTCGACTTCGCGAACACGCGCGGGGCCGATCAGGTCATGTACGCGGGGTACTTCCCGATGGGGCTCACGCTCGAGCGCATCTTCAAGGAGTTGCCCGGCGTCCCGTTCAAGGAGGCCGTATGGCCGAAGTTCCTCCGGGACAACGCCGTGAGGGTGTTCAAGCTGTAGCCGCTCGCCCGCTCGGGCACATGCGTACGTATGTCATGGCGTACGCGTGCGTATGTCAGCCTCGGGCGCGGCCCCGCGAGGCGCCCGGGGGCTTGGCCGTCGTCCCCTGGCCCGACCCGTCGCCCGCCGTCGGGCGCAACAGGTCGAGCAGCGTCGCCGCGGCGCCCATCGTCCCGAACGGCACGTCGAGCTCCGTGAGAACCTCGATGCCGAGCACGATCGCCACCACGAGCGCTCCCACCTGTCCCGGCTCGACGTCGCGGCGGACGTCGCCACGCTGCTGCCCGTCCCGCACGGCCGCGCCCACGCGGTCCATGGCCTCGCGATGGAGGCTGGCCCGCCCCGCTACACGCGTCGCCCCCCGCGCACCTCGGAGCGGCGTCGCGTCACTGCGACGGGCCGGCGCCCACCTTGAAGACGCACGTCGAGCCGACGCACATCCGGTCGCCACTGCAGTTCCCGTCGCACTTGGTGCAGGAGCACGCGCCGGTGCCCGAGCCGCAGAGCGCGAGGCAGCAGTGGCAGAGCTTGTCGCCGCCGCACCGCGCGCCGTCTTGCGGCTGGCAGTTGCGCTTGCCGAAGGCCGCGCAGGCGCTGTCGGAGCTGCACGTGCTCGCGGTGCCACCCGTCGGCGGGGTCGGCGTGCTCGGTGACATGTGGACGTTGAACGGGAGGGCGCTGCCGATGGCGATGGGGCTCCCGGCGAGAGCCTCCTCGATCGCTTCCTTCGTCGGATCGACCGCCGACATCGGGAAGAGGTCGAGCACGTAGTCGGCGACGTCACCGATCGGATCGAAGCCGGGCAGGAGCGTCAAAGCAAACGTACCGCTCGTCTTTCCGTCGGGCTCGGAGGCGAAGGCCACCACGGGGAAGCCCCCGAAGGGGCCTGGCGGCTGGCTCTTCAGGCGGATGCGAAAGCAGCCGCCGGGCCTCGCGCCGTTGGGGTCCGTGAAGGCGAGGGGCACCGCGATCCCGCCGCTCCGGCTGCCGTAGTGGAACTCCAGGTTCGGCGACCCGCCGCTCTGGAGCGTCACGGCCGGCACACCCTTGCCCGGCGCGAGCTGCGAGGTCTGGATCTTGTCCGCGGCGATGGGAACCAGGGTCAGTCGGCGGCCCGCCTGCTCGACGCGGAGGTTCGAGAGCATGCACGCCGTGTCCGTGCTCGCGCACCTCGGGCCCTTCGGCGTGGTGCTCGTGGTCGGGGCGTCGAGGAGGGTGCAGCTCGCGAGCGGCACGAGGAGCGCGGCCGCTCCGAACCATCGGCGAACGCGCGCGACTGTACTCGACGTCATGATCCTGGCTACCACCGCCGCGTCCATCGCGCCAGCTACTCGGGCTGGCCCTGATCCCCGAGCGTCTGTCGGCTCAGCCGCCGTCGTCGCTGGCGTCCGCGCCCCCGCCGTCGCTGGCGAGCGGAGGTCCGCAGAAGTAGTTGGCGACCTTGATGTAGTAATCCTTGAAGGTCGGCCCGACGCAGATGGGGTCGATCCGCGGCCTCGCGGCGTTGAACGCGTCGACGCACGACTTGGGCGTGGAGTCCTTGCACTTGTCGCTCGCCTTCGCGGTGGTCTGGCACTCCGCGAACCCGGCCTTGTCGGTGTCCCGGTTGCAGCCATCGCACGACTGGCCGACGCAGAAGGCGGCGTCCGCGGTCGAGAAGCCACACCCGGGCTCGTTGATCACCGCGTAGCCGCACGCGACCCATTGCACAGTGACGAAGTTCCCGCCCGAGGGCAGGACCACCGGCAGGGATGTCGACGGCGAGTTGCCCGTCAGGCACGCGTGGCAGGCGGTGGGGACGCCCGCGTCGGCGCCCTTCGTCGCGGCGTCGCACGTCGCGGTCGTCGACCCCTTCTCGCGGCACGCGGCGAAGTACGCGTCGATCTGGGAGGCCGTGCAGAAGTTCTGCCCGGTCCGGACGGTGAAGGCCTTGAGGCGCGCCGCCTTCGACTCGTCGTAACAGGTCGTCGGGCCGCTATCGACGATCGCGATGCCCGTGTCCACGCGCCCCGAGTCGACGACCTTCGGGCCGGTCTCCGCGGCGCCGCCGGCGTCATCGGGCGTGGCGGCGGCCGGATCGCTGCTGCAGCCGGCGAAGAGGTTCACGGCGCCGAGGGCACCGACGGACGTGATCGTCGCGCCACGGACGAGCTTCTTCCACATGATGCGTCCTCCATTTCCCTGCCACCCACGGGCGGCCGCGCCGCCGGACCCCTGCATCGTAGCGGTGTGACGCCCCGCTGGAAAGGCTGTTCGATCGATCAGCGCGGCAGGCCGAGCGCGCGGGTCGCGATGATGTTGCGCTGGATCTCGCTCGAGCCCGCATAGATCGTGTCGGCGCGCGAGAAGAGGAAGGTCTCCTGCAGCGGGGCCAGCGCGCACGGCGGCGCCCGCAGGATCTCGGCGTCGGGGCCGAGCACGTCCATGGCGAGCTCGCCGAGCCGTCGATGCCACGTGGACCAGTAGAGCTTGGCGCCGAGGCCCGCCGGCGGCAGCTCGCCCTGCGCGCCGTGCGAGAGCACCCGCAGCGCGAATGCGCGCATGACGCGGAGCCCGATCCAGGCGTCGGCGATCCGTCGGCAGACCTCGGGATCCCGATCGGCGTCGCGCGCGCGGGCGGCCGCCACGATCGCGTCGAGCTCGCTCGCGAAGCCGATCTGCTGCCCGAGGGTGGAGGCGCCGCGCTCGAACGCGAGCGTCGCCATCGCGACCTTCCACCCCTCGCCCGGAGCGCCGACGACGTTCTCGCGCGCCGCGCGCGCGCCGTCGAAGAAGACCTCGCAGAACTCGGCGCTGCCGGTGAGGTTCCGGATCGGGCGCACCGTGACGCCGGGCTGCCGCATGGGGACGAGGAGGTACGACAGGCCGGCGTGGCGCCGCTCGGCGGGATCCGTGCGCGCGAGGACGAAGCAGTAGTCCGCGAGGTGGGCGTGGGAGGTCCAGATCTTCTGGCCCCGGATCGCCCACGCGTCCCCCGCGAGATCGGCGCGCGTCGTCACCCCGGCGAGATCCGAGCCGGCCCCGGGCTCCGAGGAGCCCTGGCACCAGAGCTCCTCACCGCGCGCGATCGGGGGCAAGAACCGCTCCTTCTGCTCGGGTGTGCCGAGCGCAGCGAGGGTCGCGCCAAGGAGGTGCTCGCCGATGTGGCCGAGGCGCCCTGGCGCGCGCGCACGCGCGTACTCCTCCTGGAAGATCACCTGCCTCCACAGGGAAGCGCCGCGGCCGGAGGGCGCCGGCCAGCCGAGGCCGATCCACCCCGCGGCGCCGAGCTCGCGCTCCCACGCCATGCGTCCCTCGACGACCTCGTGCTCGTGGCCGGGGCCGCCCGTGCCGCGGAGATCGCGGAAGTCGCCGCCGAGGCGTGTCTCGAGCCACGCGCGCACCTCGTCACGGAAGCGCTCGTCCTCCGGCGACAGTCGGAGGTCCATCAGCGCGTCCCGTCCGTGTGGGCCCGCGCGAGCCCGAGCCCGAGGCTCCGCGCCACCGTGTCCCGGTGCGCCGTGGTGGAGCCGAGGAGCGTGCGGCCCGCGCGAGCCCTCTTGAAGTACAGCTGCGCGTCGTGCTCCCACGTGAAGCCGATGCCGCCGTGTACCTGGATGGCGTCGGCGGCGCACGCGAGGAACGCGTCGGCGCAGTAGGCCGCGGTCGCTGCGGATGTGACCTCGATGTCGGGCGCGTGCTCGGCCTCCCACGCGGCGTGGTACGCGATGGAACGCGCCGTCTCCACCTGCACGAACAT
Source organism: Myxococcales bacterium (assembly GCA_005777185.1). Taxonomy (GTDB): domain Bacteria; phylum Myxococcota_A; class Polyangia; order Polyangiales; family Polyangiaceae; genus SXNL01. Next base: position 9,966 of record SXNL01000219.1, on the reverse strand, counting down.
GTCGGCGAGCGTGTGCTGGATCGCCTGGAACGATCCGATCGGGCGTCCGAACTGCTGGCGCACCTTGGCGTACGCGACCGAGAAATCGAGGCACGCCTGCGCGCCGCCGACCTGCTCGGCCGCGAGCGCGACGCGGGCCTTCGCGATCGCCCGGGCGATCGGGTGCCAGCCACCACCGCCCAGCCGCGAGGACGCGGGCACGCGGACGTCCTCGAGGATGATCTCGGCCTGCGCGCGGGTGCCGTCCATCGTGGGCAGTCGCGCCCGCCGGACGCCTGGCGTCGCGGCGGGGACCGCATGGAGCGCGACCGCGCCGCCCTCCGCGCGCACCGCGACGAGGAGGAGATCCGCGCTGTGACCATCGAGGACGAAGCGCTTCGTGCCGCGGAGCACGAACCCACCGTCCGGGTCGGCGTGGGCGGTCGCCTCGATCGCGTCGGGCGAGGGGTCGCCGCTCGCCTCGAGCCACGCGAGCGTCGCGGTCGAGGCTCCGCGCGCCATCGCGGGGAGGAGCGCCGCGTGCTGCTCCGGCGTCCCCGCCTCGAGGATGGCCGCCGTCGCGAGGCAGGCGCTCGACAGGAAGGGCACGCAGGCGAGGTCGGCCCCGAGCGCCTCGATCACGGCGACGATCTCGATCCAGCCGAGCCCGGCCCCGCCGTGCACGTCGGGGATGGCCAGGCCCGCGAGCCCGAGCTCGGTCCCCAGCCGGCGCCAGAGCGCGCGGTCGATCCCCGCGCCGTCCTCCATGGCGCGCCGCGCCGCAGTGACGCCCCCCCCGTCGGCGATCGCCCGCCGGACCTGCCGCCGGATCTCCTCCTGCTCGTCCGTGAACGCGAACCGCACGGGCGAAATAGAACATGTTTCACGGAGGCGCTCAAGCGTGGTAGAACCAGGCGCATGGCCTTCCTTGACGGACGCGTCGCCATCGTCACGGGCGCGGGCCGCGGCCTCGGTCGCGCCCACGCACTCGAGCTCGGGCGGCTGGGCGCGCGCGTGGTCGTCAACGACCTCGGGGTGGAGAGGGACGGCGCCGGGTCGGCGTCGAGCGCGCCCGCCGATCTCGTGGTCGCGGAGATCGAGGCGGCCGGTGGCGTCGCGATCGCGAACGGCGACGACGTGGCCGACTGGGAGGGGTCGCGTCGCCTCGTCGCCGCTGCAATCGACCGCTTTGGCCGCCTCGACGTCCTGGTGTGCAACGCGGGTTTCCTTCGCGATCGCATGTTCGTCTCGTCCGAGGAGGCCGAGTGGGACGCGATCCTCCGCGTCCACGTGAAGGGACACGCCGCCCCGGCGCGCCACGCGGCGGCCCACTGGCGTGACGCGAAGAAGCGCGGCGAGGCGGTCGACGCCCGCATCGTGAACACCACTTCGGGCGCGGGCCTGCAGGGGTCGATCGGGCAGGCGGCCTACTCCGCCGCGAAGGGCGCGATCGCGGCGCTCACGCTGGTGCAGGCCGCGGAGCTCGGGCGCTACGGCGTCACCGCGAACGCGATCGCGCCCGCCGCGCGGACGCGCATGACGGAGGCGGCCTTCCCGGACATGATGCGCCGGCCCGAGTCGGGCTTCGACGCGATGGCTCCCGAGAACGTGTCCCCGCTCGTGGCATGGCTCGCGAGCGCCGAGTCCCGCACGGTCACGGGCCGCGTCTTCGACGTGCAGGGCGGCAAGATCGCCCTCGAAGACGGGTGGCGCCCGGGTCCGACCGTCGACCGTGGCGCGACGTGGGACGCGCGGGAGCTCGGGGGCGTCGTTGGCGATCTCGTCGAGCGCGCCCTGGCGCCCGCTCCCGTGTGGGGGGCGTCGTGAAGATCCTCGTCGATCGCGACCTGTGCGAGGGCAACGCGCGCTGCGTGAAGATCGCCCCCGCGGTGTTCCGGACGGACGACGACGACCGGCTCGTGCTCCTCGCCGAGCACCCGCCGCCGGAGACGCACGACGCCGTCCGGATGGCCGTGAAGCGCTGTCCGCGGCAGGCGCTGTCCGTCGTGGAAGGGGACTGAGCCCTTTACTCCCCGACTAGAACATGTTCTAGTCGCGGGCATGGACGACGGCTTCGAGGCGCCGTACCGGCTGGAGTACACGTACCGGCGCTCGACCGGCGCGGTGATCGGTCGGTTCCTCGGGGCGCTCCGCGACGGCCGTCTCGAGGGCGTGAGGACGGCGGGCGGGCGCGTGCTGTCGCCGCCGCTCGAGTACGATCCCGAGAGCGGCGAGGACGTGGGCGCGCCCGTCGACGTGGGCCCGGGTGGGGTCGTCACCACGTGGACGTGGGTCGCGGCGCCCCGGCCGGATCATCCGGTCGCGCGTCCCTTCGCGTGGGCGCTCGTCAGGCTGGACGGCGCCGACACCGCGATGCTCCACGCCGTCGACGTCGGCGGGGAGCCGGGCGGCATCCGCACGGGCCTCCGCGTGCGGGCGAGGTGGCGCGCGGAGCGAACCGGAACGATCCGCGATCTCGAGTGTTTCGTCCCCCACGACGGGGCCACGCCGATCGACGTCGCGCGTCCCACGACGGAGGTCTCCGGGCCGGTCGCGCTCCTGCCCTCGCCCGTGCGGCTCGACTACACCATCATCGCGGGCCGCCACCTCCGGACCTACCTCTCCGGGCTGGCCAAGAAGCGCATCGTCGGCGGGCGCTGCCCGCGGTGCCGCAAGGTGTACCTCCCGCCGAGAGGCGCGTGCCCGACGTGCGGCGTGCCCGCCGACCACGAGGTCGAGGTCCGGGACACGGGCACGATCACCACGTTTTGCATCATCCGCATCCCGTTCGACGCCGCTCCGTTCCCACCGCCGTACGCCGCGGTCGCCGTGCTGCTCGACGGCGCGGACATGCCGATCTTCCATCTCGTGCGCGGCATCCCGCCGGAGGAGGTCCGCATGGGCATGCGCGTCCGCGCGACGTGGGTCCCCGACGCGGAGCTCGCGCCGACGCTCGCTTCGATCCGCTGGTTCGAGCCGTCGGGCGAGGCCGACCTGCCCTACGAGAGCATCGAGGCCCACCTGTGAGCGGGATCGCCGGGCGTGACATCGCGATCGTCGCCTTCGTCGAGCTCCCGCCCGTCTCGCGTGACACGGAGCGCGAGGAGGTCGAGCTCGTCCAGCCGGTCGTCTCCGAGGCGCTCGCCCGCGCGGGGCTCGAGCGTCGTGACGTGGGGTTTGTGTGCTCGGGCAGCTGCGACTACCTGCTCGGGCGGCCGTTCTCGTTCGTCGCCGCGCTCGATGGCGTCGCGCCCTGGCCCCCGATCCTGGAGAGCCACGTCGAGATGGATGGCGCGTGGGCCCTCTACGAGGCGTGGGTCCGGCTCCTGTGCGGGGACGTCGACACCGCGCTCGTGTACGCGTACGGCAAGTCGTCGCTCGGGGATCTGCCGCGCGTCCTGGCGCAGCAGCTCGATCCGTACACGCTCGCGCCGCTCGGCGTGGACGCGGACGCCATCGCGGGGCTTCAGGCGCGGGCGCTCTGCGACGCGGGTCGGGCCACGGAGCGGGACGTCGCGAAGGTCGCGGAGGGGAGGCGCGTCTCCGACGGAGCCGCGGCGGTGGTGCTGGCCGCTGGCGCCACCGCGGAGCGTCTCGCGAAGCGGCCTGCCTGGATCCGCGGGATCGATCACCGCATCGAGCCTCACCAGCTCGGGGCGCGCGATCTCACGCGTTCCTCCTCGACGCGGCTCGCCGCGGAGCACGCCGGCGCGTTCGCGCGGAGGCCGGACGTGGCGTTCCTCCACGCCGGATTCCCGCACGAGGAGATCATCCTGCGCGACGCGCTCGCGATCGACGACGCGGTGACGCGCGTGCCTTCGCCTCGCGCCGATCCGATGATCGTGGCCGGGCTCACGCGGATCGGGCACGCGGCGGCGACCGTCCTCGACGGTGGCGCGGACCGGGCCCTGGCCCACGCCACGAGCGGCCCGTGCCTGCAGCAGAACCTGGTGTGCGTCCTCGACGCGTCACGGGAGGCCACCTCGTGAACCGCTGCGCCATCGTCGGCATCGGCCAGACGCACCACAAGGCGAAGCGCCAGGACGTCTCCATCGCCGGGCTCGTCCGCGAGGCCGCGTCGCGCGCGCTGGCCGACGCCGAGATGGCCTGGAAGGACATCGACGCGGTCGTCCTCGGCAAGGCCCCCGACATGTTCGAGGGGGTCATGATGCCGGAGCTCTACCTCGCGGACGCCCTCGGCGCCGCAGGCAAGCCCATGCTCCGGGTCCACACGGCCGGGTCGGTCGGCGGCTCGACCGCCATCGTCGCCGCGCAGACCGTGATCGCGGGCGTCCACCGGCGGGTCCTGACGGTGGCGTTCGAGAAGCAGTCCGAGTCCGACGCGATGTGGGCGCTCTCGCCGAAGATCCCGTTTCAGCCGCAGCTCACGGCCGGCGCCGGCGGGTACTTCGCGCCCCTCGTCCGCGCGTACATCCGGAGGAGCGGCGCCCCCGAGGAGGTCGGCATCGCGGTCGCGGTCAAGGATCGCCTCCACGCGCTGAAGAACCCCTACGCGCACCTCCGCCTCGAGAACATCGACGCCGCGATGGTGCGCGACTCGCCGATGCTCTGGGATCCAATCCGCTACCTGGAGACCTGTCCGTCGTCCGACGGCGCGTGCGCGATGGTGCTCACCGACGACGAGGGCGCGCGGCGCGCGCCGCGGCCTCCCGCGTGGGTCCACGGCCTCGCCACGCGCAGCGAGCCGGTCGTCTTCGCGGGGCGCGATCAGGTCGATCCGCGCGCGGGCCGCGACTGCGCCAGGGACGTCTTCGATCAGGCGCGCGTCACCGACCCGCGGCGCGAGATCGATGTCGCGGAGATCTACGTCCCGTTCTCGTGGTTCGAGCCGATGTGGATCGAGAACCTCGGCTTCGCACCCCGCGGCGAGGGCTGGAGGCTCACGCTCGACGGCGCGACGGCGCTCGGCGGCGCGCTGCCCATCAACCCCTCCGGCGGCGTCCTCTCGTCGAACCCCATCGGCGCGAGCGGCATGCTCCGGTTCGCGGAGGCGGCCATGCAGGTCCGGGATCAGGCCGGCGAGCACCAGGTCCCGGGGGCGCGGCGCGCGCTCGGGCACGCGTACGGCGGGGGATCGCAGTTCTTTGCCATGTGGGTCGTCGGGCGCGAGCGGCCCTGACCCGCGAGTCACGAATCGAGGAGCGCGCATGTACGTGGATTTCACGCCCGAGGAGAAGACGATGCGGGACGACCTGCGCCGGTACCTCGCGGGGCTCGTCACGGGCGACGTGCTCGACGAGGTCCGCGGCTCGGACGGCGGTGGCCCGCTGTACACGCAGGTCCTCCGTCAGCTGGGCGCCGACGGGTGGCTCGGGATCGGCTGGCCGATCGAGTACGGGGGCCGCGCGCGGCCCGCGATCGAGCAGTTCATCTTCTTCGACGAGGTGCAGCGCGCGGGCTTCCCGATCCCGTTCCTCACGCTGTGCACCGTGGGGCCGACCCTGATGAAGTTCGGGAGCGACGCGCAGAAGGCGGAGTCTCTTCCGAGGATCCTGCGCGGCGAGCTCCACTTCGCGATCGGGTACAGCGAGCCCAACGCCGGGACGGATCTCGCGTCCCTCACGACACGCGCCGTTCGCGACGGGGACGACTACGTCATCAACGGGCAGAAGGTGTTCACGTCGCTCGCCGAGTACGCCGACCTGATCTGGCTCGCCGTGCGCACCGATCCGGCCGCGCCGAAGCACAAGGGCATCTCGATCGTCATGATCGACCGCAAGGCGCCGGGCGTCTCCGTCACGCCGATCCACACGCTCGGCGGGAACCGGACCAACCTCGTGTACCTCGAGGACGTGCGCGTTCCGGTCACGCGCCGCGTGGCGAAGGAGAACGAGGGGTGGAGGCTCATCACGACGCAGCTCAACCACGAGCGCGTGGCCCTGCTCGCGCCGGGGCCGGTCGCCCGGTTCGTGGAGGAGACCGTCGCGTGGGCGCGAGAGGCCCGTCGCGCGGACGGCCGTCGCGTCCTCGACGAGCCCTGGGTGCAGATGGCGCTGGCCCGGGCGACCGCGAAGATCGAGGCGCTCCGCCTCCTCGCGTGGCGGCAGGCCTGGAACGTGGGCAAGGACAAGCTCGATCCGGCCGAGTCGTCGACGGTGAAGGTCTTCGGGAGCGAGTCCTTCGTGGCCATCTACCAGGGCCTGCTCGAGGTCCTCGGCCCGCCGGGGGCGCTCAAGGCGGGCTCGCCGGGCGCGCTCCTCCGCGGGCGCGTCGAGACGTACTACCGGACCACGCTGGTCCTCTCGTTCGGCGGCGGCACGAACGAGATCCAGCGCGATCTCATCGCGCAGCTCGGCCTGGGGATGCCACGCGCGCCGCGCTGAAGAGGAGCCGTCATGGACTTCGAGCTCACCGATACGCAGAAGGATGTCGCGAAGCTCGCGACCGCGATCTTCGAGCGCCACGCGAGGGGCGCGGACGCGGACGTCTGGGCCGAGCTCGCGAAGGCCGGCCTCCTCGGGACGGCCGTCGCGGAGGACGCGGGTGGGGCAGGGCAGGGCCTGCTCGAGCACGTGTCGCTGCTCGTCGCCGCGGGCGGGGCGGCCGCGCGCGTACCGATCCACGCGGTCACGACGACGGCGATGGCGCTCGATCGCTTCGGCGCGCCCGCGGAGCGGGCGAGGCTCGCGGCGGTGCTCGGCGGGGAGGCGATCCTCGTACCGGCGATGGAGGAGCCGGACGGCGGCGATCCGTGGCGTCCCGTCGCGCGGCTCCGGGAAGGGCACGTGGACGGCGTGAAGACGTGCGTCCCGGCGGCCGAGCGCGCCGCGGGCTTCCTGGTCACGACGTCCGGAGGGCTCTGCCTCGTCGACGCGCGCGCGCCGGGCGTCACGGTCGAGGCGCAGACCGCGACGACGGGTGGGCTGCACGGGCTCGTGACGTTCCGCGGCGCGCCCGCGCGCCCGCTGGGGGACGTCGGGGCGCAGACGTGGTTCCTGGAGCGGGCCGCGATCGGCCTCTGCGCGATGCAGCTCGGCATCGCCGAGGCCGTGCTCCGGAAGACGGCCGCCTACACCACGGGTCGCGTGCAGTTCGATCGTCCCATCGCGACCTTCCAGGCCGTCGCGCAGCGCGCGGCGGACGCGTACATCGACGTCGAGACCATGCGCGTCACCCTGTGGGAGGCCGCGTGGCGGCTCTCCGAGGAGCTACCCGCGTCGCGCGAGGTCGCCATCGCGAAGGCCTTCGCCGCCGAGGCCGGCCAGCGCGTCGTCTACGCTGCGCAGCACCTGCACGGGGGCATCGGCTTCGATCTGGAGTACGGCCTGGCGCGTTATTACCCGCTGTCGAAATGGCTCGAGCTCCAGCTGGGCGGCGGGAGCTTTCACCTCGCGCGGCTGGGGGCGTCGCTGGCAGGCTGAGCCGTCGAGACGGGCGCCACCCGAGCCTGGCCGGATCCCGCGGCTGCGGGTGGGTATCGCTCTCGATTGCTCGCGCATCGGTCTCTCGACGAGCGCGGGATGTCCGTGACCGGCATCGAGGTCTCCGCGACGGCGATCGCGCTCGCCCGTCCGGATCTCGGTCTCGACTTCCCGATCCACCACGGCTCGGTCGAGGACATGCCCTTCGACGACGGCGAGTACGACGGCGTGTTCTGTTACGGCCTAGCTCACCTGCTCGACGCGGCGGCGCGCGCGAAATTCTTCCCCGATTGCGCTCGACAGCTGCGGCCGCGCGGCTCGATGATCTTCACGCTCATCTCGAAGAGCGCGCCGATGTACGGACAGGGCCCGAAGCTGGGCGACGACGGGTACGAGCGCGCGCGCGGCGTCCCCATGTTCTTCTACGACGAGGCATCGGTCGCGCGCGAGCTCGGCGCCTACGGCATCGCGGACGTGTCCCAGATCGACGAGCCGGTGGCGGGAGGATCGTACCCGTTCTACAACGTCACCTGCGTGAAGCGCTGAGGGCGAGGGCGAGCGGTCGAGACGCTCGCCCCGGGCGCACGGCGGATCGCTTGCTCCGCGCTCTACCGCCACCTCGCGGGATCGTTCCCGAGGAAGTAGTTGGTGACGGTGGCGAGGCGTCCCTCCGCGCGCGGCTCGGTCGGTCGCGCGCCCGCGACCTTCAGCCCGAGTACGGCGTCGGGAGGGGGAAGCGCAGGGGGGTCGACCCGCCGCTCGGCCGCGCGCGGTGGCGTGCCGTGGGCCGGCGCGCGAAGGCGAAGCGTCGCACCGTCGTCCGTCAGGAACAGCGTCGCGCCCCGTGAGCGTGCGAGGAAACGAACGGGCTCGTCGAACTGGCCCAGGTTGGGCTCGAAGCGCATCGGGAGCCGCCCGGCCTGTCGCACGTCGACCGCGATGGGCCCCGCGGCGTCCCGCGGAGGGTGGCCCACGGCGAGGAGCGCGAGGCTCGACGCTGCGCACACGAGTACCGGGAGCCGCATCCGAGCCAGTCTACCGATCTCCGGGGGCCTTGCAACGACACCCCGTCGGCGGTTCGAGCCAGAAGCCGTGAGGCAGGCCCTACTCGGCCGCGACCGTGGCCGGCTCCGGCGCCCCCGTCTCGTAGAACTGCTTCGCCCACTTGCGGAACAGACCGATCGGGCCGTCGCCGTCGACGAGCACGGGTGGGTGCACGTAGATCTTGTTCTCCCAGATCGGGATGTCCTGCTCGAGCTGGCGCCCCACCTCGCGCTGGAACGCCTCGCCGACCGTCGACGTCACGCCTTCGTTCACCAGCTTCTTGATGGTGAAGGCGAACCGCAGCTCCACGAGATCCTCGTCGATGGTCGTGCCGCTCGAGACGAGCAGCGTCTCGACCAGCCCCGTGAAGCGCGTCGTGGTGAAGCCGAACCCGTAGGCGTGGACGTCGATCTGACCCTCGACCTTGCCCTGGGGCGTCTTCATGAGGGTCTTCGACTTCGAGCGGAGGAGGTGGCCCTGGATCTCGGCCTGGGTCTCGGGCATCCCCTGCGTGCCGTGAAGGTAGAGGAAGTGCGCGCAGTCGACGGCGTTCTCGGCCATCTCCTGGTTGTGCGTGCGGATCTTCCAGCTGCGCTTCGCGTAGGGCGTCCACACCTCGTTCTGGTACTCGGGGAGCTCTGGCACCTCCCACTGCGGCGGGAGGCCGCCCGCGTGGTGCCACGCCATGATCATCCCGTTGACCTCGCGCAGGTGCCACGTCCCGAGCGTCGCCCGGGGTGGGATCTTCTTCGCGTAGGGCACCTCGACGCAGGCGCCGGAGCCGTCGAACTTCCACGCGTGGAAGGGGCACTCGATGCAGTCGCCCCGGACCTTGCCGCCGTGGCCGAGGTGGGCGCCGAGGTGCGGGCAGTGCGCGTCGAGCAGCTTCGCCTTGCCGGCCTCCGTACGGAACAGCACGAGGTCGCGGCCGAAGTACCGGAGCGGGCGGACCGCGCCGGGGCCGAGCTCGTCGGTGTACGCGACCTGGAACCAGCCATTCGGGTAGCGGGGGAACGGGAAGCGGCTGCTCGTCATCTCGGCACCTTCGGTCCGGAATGAAACATGTTTCACTCGGGCTGACAAGCGGTTACGCTCGCCTGGACGATGCCCGCAAACCCTGCGTATCCCCCCGGACGCGACCTCCTGAAGGGCAAGACCGTGCTCGTCACGGCGGCGGCCGGCACGGGCATCGGGTTCGCGGTCGCGAAGCGCGCGCAGGAGGAGGGTGCGCGTGTCCTGATCAGCGATGTCCACGAGCGGCGACTCGCCGAGGCGTCCGCGAAGCTCGGTGGTGTACCCTCGGCGCGCTGCGACGTGGCGGTGCAGGGCGACGTCGACGCGCTCTGGACGGCCGCGGAGAAGGAGCTCGGCGGCGTCGACGTGCTCGTGAACAACGCGGGGCTCGGCGGCACCGCCCCCCTGGTCGACATGACGGACGAGCAGTGGCACAGAGTCACCGACGTCACCCTCACCGGCACGTTCCGCATGATGCGCGCGGCGCTCCGCCACATGATGCCTCGCGGGACGGGCGCGATCGTCAACAACGCGTCCGTGCTCGGCT
>SXNL01000218.1 GCA_005777185.1 Myxococcales bacterium | reverse complement strand
GAGACGGGCTACGACATCCTCTACTTCAGGGTCGCCCGCATGATCATGTTCGGGCTGCACTTCACGGGCGAGGTGCCCTTCCGCAGGGTGCTCCTCTCGGGCCTCATCGTCGACGAGACGGGCGACAAGATGAGCAAGGTGAAGGGCAACGTGATCGACCCGCTCGACCTCGTGCACGGCGCGTCGTTCACGGAGGTCGTGAGGAAGGCGCTCCCGGGCGCGCCCGAAGCCGAGGCGCTCTCCAAGTTCAAGAAGGCGTACCCGTCCACGGCCGGCATGGGCCAGGGGTTCCCGGCGTTCGGGGCGGACGCGCTCCGCTTCACGCTCTCGACGTTCCCGCCGTCGAACAAGCGCATCGCGCTCGCGCCCAAGCGGCTCGAGGGGTACCGCCACTTCATCAACAAGATCTGGAACGCGTCGCGGCTCGCGCTCGAGCACGTGAAGGGCGTCGTCCTCGACGCGCCGATCGCGCCCCAGGGCCTGTACAACCGGTGGATCCTGTCCAGGCTGGCGACCGCCATCCGGATCTCGAACGAGGGGATCGGGCAGTTCCGGATCGACGAGTGCGCGAACGAGGCGTACCGCTTCTTCTGGAACGACTTCTGCGACTGGTACCTCGAGCTCACGAAGCCGATCCTGCGCGACGACGGCGACGCGCCCCTCGCGCGGGAGACGCGCCTGGTGATGGCGCACGTGCTCGAGACCTCGCTCCGGCTGATGCACCCGCTGATGCCGTTCGTGACGGAGGAGCTGTGGCAGCGCGCGCCGAGGCCGGCGTCGCGCAGGGCGTCGATCGCGTTCGGGCCCTACCCGGGCGCGGAGGACGCGACGGTCGATGACCGCGCCGAGGCGGAGATGTCGATCGTCCAGCTCGTGATCACGGCAGCCCGGACGATCCGCAGCGAGCACGTCGTCCACCCCGGCGCGCCCGTCCCGCTCACCGTGCATGCCGGCGACGACACGGTGCGCGCCCTCCTCGCGGAGCACGCCGGCGCGATGCGGTTCCTCGTGAAGACGGCGGGCGACCTCGTGATCGACGCCCCCGGCCGCGCCCGCCCGGCGGGGACGGCCCTCGCGGTGGTGCCGACCGAGCGCGGCCCGATCGAGGTGCAGGTGGGGCTCAAGGGCCTGGTCACGCGGGACGACGAGCTGAAGCGGATCGAGCAGGGGATCCGGTCGATCGACAAGGACCTCGCCGCGCTGGAGAAGAAGCTCTCGTCGAAGGGGTTCGTCGACCGCGCCCCGAAGGAGGTCGTCGACGAGGCCCACGCCCAGAAGCGCGCCCTCGGAGAGGCGAGGGCCAGGCTCGAGGAGGCGAGGGCGCTCGCCGAGGAGCTGTGAACGCGGACAGCGGACGCCAGGCCTTTCCCCCAGGGGCGAACATTGCTAGAACGCACGCCTCGACGATGCGGCCGTCCCTTCCTTCAGCGACCCCCTCTCCATGACCGAACCTGTCGAGGAAGACAAAGGGCCCGGCGACGCCGACGCGAAGCCGTCCGGTGACGACGCCGAGGCGACCCACGGGCCCGCGCCGGAGGAGCGGTCCGCGCCCGCGGGCGAAGGCGAGGTCAAGCCGGCGGAGGACACGCCGAGCCCGCCTGCGGCGGACGCGAAGGCCGAGGACGAGGGCCCGCAGCTGCTCGCGCGGGGCAACCCCCTCCGCAGGTCGCGCGGAGGCGTCACGACCGCCATCGGCATCCTCGGCCTCTTCCTGCTGATGGCCAAGAACGTCCAGTGGCGCGCCGGCGTGCCCCTCGGGCTCCTCTTCGTGTGCATCGCGGCGTGGGGCGTGATGGACCTCGTCGGCTCTTTCGACGACGCCGCGGAGGACGTGGCCGCACGCTCGACGCTCGCCAAGCTGCTCCCGCCGCTCGGCATGACGGTGGGCGCCGTCGGCGTCTTCGGGCTCACGCTCTCCCTCGCCGGCGCCGGCTACGGCCCGCCCTGGCTGTGGATGATCCTGGTACCGGCGGCCTTCCTCGGGCTCGTGATGTCGATCTTCGGGCTCGGGCGCGCGCTCGGACCGTGGGCGACCGACGAGCGCGGCGAAGATCGGCCCCTCCTCCGGCGTCACGGGTTCTGGGTGGTGCTCGTGGCGGGGCTCCTCTACCTCCCGACGATGGGGACCTTCTCGCTCTGGGATCCCTGGGAGACGCACTATGGCGAGGTCGCCCGCGAGATCCTCGCGCGCGACGACTGGATCTCCCTCTGGTGGGCGCAGGACGGGTGGTTCTGGTCGAAGCCGATCCTGAACTTCTGGATGCAGTCCGTGGCCATGGCCTCGCTCGGCACCCACTACAAGCCCGACCTCATGCTCGTGGGCGCGCACGGCGCGATCGTCGCGCGGCCCGAGTGGGTGGTACGCGCGCCGAACGTCCTCCTGACGATCCTGTCGATGTACGCCATCTACAAGGGGTCCGCGAAGGTGTTCGGGCGGCGCGCCGGGATGCTCGGGGCGTTCGTCCTCGCGACCGTCCCCGACTGGTACTTCCTCGCCCACCAGACCATGACGGACATGCCGTTCGTCGCGGCGATGACGGCGGCGATGGGCCTCCTGATGACGGGGCTCTACACGGACGAGGACCGCAAGGTGCGGCTCTTCGAGATCGCGACGTCCGGCGGCTCGAAGTACCGCCTCTCGGCGTGGCACCTCGTGTTCGGGATCATCCTCGTCTGCGTCATCCCGCAGATCGTGTACCTCGCGTCGCGGAACATCGAGCTCATCGTCTCGGGGGGAGGCCCGAAGGGCTTCCGCGTGCACTGGGACGAGTTCCAGAGCGGGTCGGGCGGAAACTGCGGGTTGCCGGGGAACGAGGCGTGCCGCACCGTGGCGCCTGCCTCCATCCCCCGTTCGGTGGGCTCGCACCCCGAAGGCCTGTGGAACATGACGGTGCGCCTCTTCGGAGGCTTCGAGCCGTTCATCCAGGCGCTCCTCTGGGTCGGTGTGCTCGGCGGCCTCCTGTACGTGAACTGGGGCGAGCGGCGCCTCCGACGCCTCTACTACGTGGGCGCCTGGTTCTTCGCCGCCATCGCGACGATGGGCAAGGGCCCCGCCGGGTTCGCGCTGCCGATCATCTGCGCGTTCGCGTACATCGCGACGAAGAAGCGGTGGGCGGAGCTCCTGCGGATCGAGCTGTTGTCGGGCCTGCTCGTCATCCTGTGCGTCGCGCTGCCGTGGTTCGTGGCGATGTACGTGCGCCACGGATCTCCCTTCACGGACCGGCTGATCTTCCACGACATGTTCAACCGCGCCTTCGGCCACGTGCACGACACGAACGAGGGCGACGACACGTCGTTCCGCTTCTACATCTGGCAGCTCGGCTACGCGATCTTCCCGTGGACGGGGCTCGCGCCGCTCGGGCTCACGTACTGGCTCCGTCGCGGCGACTCGGCGGGGCAGGGCAAGCAGGACGCGTCGGTGCTGCTCGTGATGTGGTTCGTGTTCGCGTTCGCGCTGTTCACGTTCATGGGGACGAAGTTCCACCACTACATCTTCCCCGCCATTCCGCCGATCGCGATGCTGCTGGGCGTGCTCCTCGACGACATGCTCGGATCGCGGCCTGTGGCGTCGGGGAGCCGGATCGTGGCCTACGTGGGCGCCGCCCTCGTCGGGGCCGGGCTCTCGGTGTACGGCGTGTCCAGGTTCTTCCCGGGGTCCATCTGGGGGCCGAAGGATCCGTCCGTCGTGATCAGCACGATGCGGGCGCCGGCTCCCTGGATGGCGGCGGGGCTCACGGTGCTGGGCGCGGCCTGCCTCGTCCTCGGGCCGCTCCTGTTCGGCCAGCGCCGCACCGAGGAGGACGAGCGGCGCGAGCTCGAGGAGGAGTCGAGGCTACGCACCGACGAGGAGCCGCCGACGGCCTCCGCGACGGCGCCGACGGCCTCCGCGACGGCGCCGTACCGGGAAGCGGGCACGCTCGACACCTTCGACGAGAAGACCGCGATGGCCCTCACCCACGAGCGGCTCATGCTGGGCGGGGCGATCCTCGCGGGCGCCGCGATCCTGGTGCTCGTGGGCCGGGATCTGACCATGGACGCGAAGTTCGGCGACCAGCCCGGCGCGATCCGGCTGCTCCACCTCTTCACCTACAACTACCGGCGGGCGTGGCCCGAGTCGCTCGATTTCTCGGCGGCCCTCAGCGCCCTCGCGATCGTCGCGGTGGCCCTCACGCTCGCGCTCACCGTCCGCCGCGTGCGCCACCACGCGACCGCGCTGTTCGTCGCGTTCGCGTTCGTGGCCGCGCTCTGGGGCCTCGACGTGTACATGCTCAAGACGGCTCCCCACTGGGGCCAGCACGAGGTCATCGAGGCCTACTACCGCGACCGCAAGGGCCCCGACGAGGTGCTGGTCGCGTACCAGATGAACTGGAAGGGCGAGAACTTCTACACCTCGAACAAGGTGCCCGCGTTCGTGTCCACGGGCGGCACCTTCACGACCTGGCTCAAGCAGCAGAAGGACAAGGGCGCCAAGGTCATGTACTTCGTGACGGAGCACGGACGCACGGGCGGCCTCCGGAGCGAGGTGAGCCCCAAGTCCTACAAGGAGATCACCGACAAGGTGATCTGCAACAAGTTCGTGCTGGTGCGGACGGAGCTGTGATCGCGCGGGGCGGGGGCGTAGCCTGAGGCGATGCAGAGCGTCGGGTCGGCCGAGATCCTCGTCATCGTCGTCATCATCGGCTCGATCCTCTTCAGCCTCGTCGTGACGATCGTCCCCATCGTGCTGGTGGTGAAGTACCTGTCGAAGATGAGCGGCCAGCGCCAGGCGCTCCTGCACCAGGGCGTCCCCGCGCAGGCCCGCATCATCCAGATGGGCCAGACCGGCACGACCATCAACGACAGCCCGATGATCCGCTTCGTCTTCGAGGTGCGCCCGCAGCCGATGCCGGGCTACCGGCAGGCCATGCCTCCCTTCACCGCGAACGCGGAGATCCTCGTGCCGATGATCGCGCTCGCGCGCGTGTCCCCGGGGGCGACCGTCCCCGTGCGGTTCAATCCGCAGAACAAGGCAGAAATCACGATTGATTTCGGACAGATGGGCTTCATGTGACGCCGGAGCCTCAAGGTCCGCGCGAGGCGGCCGTTCCCCTGCACGAGCCCAGGGCCACGCGCCGGGGCGGGAAGGCCACCATGCAGAACGTCTATCGTGCAGAAGCGTCCGGCGCTCTCTTCGGGTTCGAGGTGATGCGTCGCAAGGTCGACGAGCTGACACGCCGGAACGAGGCGCTCCGCCAGGAAATCGCGGCGCTCCGCGATGAGCTCGCGAGGGCGGGCGGCGGCCAACGCCGCGCGCCGACCTCGGGGACCTACGCGACGGTGAGACCGCCCTCGATGGGCGCGGACTTCGAGATCCTGCCCTTCCGGAAGGTCGGCGGCACTTAGTCTCGGGAACTTTTCCGGATCCGGGTAGTCCTCGGGGCCATGCGTACCTCCGCGATCGGGCTCGTCGGGCTCACTGGACTCCTCGTGGCAATGCAGGCTCGGGGCGCGCCAGCCGATCCGGCCGCGCGGGGGCTCGACCTGTTCGTGCACGCGCCGGAGCACGCGCTCTCGGGATCGGTCCTGCGCGTGGACGTCGAGGCGTACGGCTTCGCGCAGGTCACGAGCCCGTCGCCGCTACCCGGCGCGGAGATCCGCGCGGCGTGGGACCCGGAGACGCTCGCCCTCGAGGGTGGCGGACCGCCGCCCGAGATCACGGTCCGCGCGGACGCGTCGGGGGACGCGTCGCTGGACGTCCCCGTACCCGCCGGCGCTGCACGAGCGCTGTCGCTGATCCTCCAGGTGCGGCACGCGGAGCACGTCCGGACGCGGACCCTGAAGGTCCAGCGCGTCGCGGAGGAGCGCGTCGCGCTGCGCATACCGGACACGCGGGTCGTGCCCGGGAGCGAGCTGCCGGTGTGGGCCGCGCTGACCTCGGAGGCCACGGGTCGAGCGATCGCGGGCGCCGAGATCGAGATCGCGCTCGCGGACGGAGCCGGCCGGCCCAAGAAGGAGCGCTTCGATCGCCACGTGATGCGGCTCCGCACGAACGCGTCCGGGATCGTCACGCACCGGGTCCCGATCCCTGCGAGCGCGCACGAGGGCACGTCGCTCCTGCTCGAGGCGCGGCGGCCTGGCCTCCACGGCGCGTCGGCGGAGCGCGCCCTCACGCTGCGCGAGGAGGTTCCCGGCAAGCCCGTCCTGGAGGCGACCTGGGACCGGCGGGGCGTTCGCGCCGGGGAGACCGCGTCGTGGACGGTGAAGGTGCGGGACGCCGCCGGAGAGCCGCTCACGAGCCAGGCCGTGCGCGTCTGGACGGGCATCAAGGGGACCGAGGCGCCGAAGGAGAAGACGAAGTGGGACGAGGCGGCGCGCCTCCTCTACACCGACGGCGAGGGGATCCTCCGCGGCACCGCCGGCGCGCCGTCCGTCGTGACGTCCCTCGGCACGACGATGGCGCTCGTCGCCCGCGCAGAGCTGGAGGGCACCGAGGTGGAGCAGAGGAGCACCGTGGACGTGTCGCGGCCCACCGCGCGGGTGGACGTCGACGTCGAGGGTCGGTCGCTGGTCCCGGGCGTGAAGCAGCGCGTCTACCTGACCGTGAAGGGCGACGACGACAAGGGTGTCGCGGGCGACTTCCTCCTCGACGGCGACGGCCTCGCCGCACGCGTCACGACGGACGCGCACGGCATGGCCGAGGCGACCTGGTCGGTCCCCGTCGGCGTGGGATCCACGCGGCAGGTGGGACCGTGCGCAGGGGGGGTGGCGGCGACCGTGCGCGTGCGAGCCGCGGCCGCGATCGCGCAGCTGTCGCGCCACACGGAGCCGTTCGACGTGTGCCTCCCCGTGAGCCGAGAGAAGAAGGCGATCCTCCGGCCATCCGTGTACCTTACACGTATCGGGGACCCGGCGCGGTTCGAGGTCGCCCTCGCGTCCGCGGACGGCGGGGATGCACGGGCGAGCGAGCGGGCGAGCTTCGTGCTCTCCCGGAGTGTCGGCTTCTCGACGGGCGGATGGCTCTCCCGCGCGGGGGCGGAGCTGCGGATGGAGTCGGCGCCGCCGGGCGTGTACGAGCTCTCCGCTGCGTCGCCCGACGCGAGGATCGGCACCGTCGGCGCGCGGATCCTGCTCGCGCCGAAGGTGCTCCCGAAGCTCACGGCGTCCCTGGAGGGAGGCCGCGCCGCGCCCGGAGGCGTCGTGCGCGTGCGGGCGCGGCTGTCGGACGGCGAGGGTCATCCGCTCGTGGGGAGCGTGGCCGGCATGGTCTGGGACAGGCACGGCGGAGGTGGCACGTCGGGGCTCGATGCGCTCGATACCCGCCTCTCCTTGTGCCGCGAGGCGGGTGTCGAGGACGAGCGGTGCGACGAGCTCCTCGCCGGCAAGGCCACGCTCCTCGAGCGCGCGCGCATCGGCACGGGCGAGGTGGCCGGGACGGGCCCGGCCTTCGACCCGCGAGCCAACGCGAGGCGCGAGCTCATGAAGACCTTCAGCGACGTCCTCCACTCGCTGGAGGGCGCCGTGTTCGAGGCGACGAGGGGCGCCGACACGCTCAGGGACGTGCGGCGACGCGAGAACGGGCGCTGGGTGATGAACCCGGAGCTCATGACCCTCGTGACCGCGGCCATGAGCCACCCGCCCGAGACGCCCGGCGGCGAGCCGCTCGTGCTCGCGGACCTCGTGCGGGTGGATCCGCAGGTGACCTTCGACAACGTGGCGCGGCGCGTGACGCGGCTCAAGCTGTTCAGCGTGCTCGCGGGGATCCGCCGTCACAAGGCGAGCGCGCAGATCGACGCCGACGAGCCCGCGCTCCGCGATCCGAACGCCCTCCTGCGCCGGCTCGTGCGGAGCGGGACGTTCACGCAGGACCAGCTCCTCGATCCCTGGGGCGGTACGCTCGAGTTCGTGCCACGGCCCGGCCCCGGGACGCCGTTCATCACGGCCGTGCGCGGGTGGGAGCTCCGGTCGCCCGGGCCCGACGGCCGGCTCGGCACGGGGGACGACGTGTCGGATCCGTTCGTGCGCGTGGTCGCGTCGCGGACGCCCTACGCGGAGGCCATGGGCGAGGACGAGCTCGTCGACGCGAAGCTCGACATGCAGGTCGGCGACGCGACCGTGTCGTCGTGGGAGTCCCTGTTCGCGCGGCTGACCGGGACGCAGCTCGGCGACGCGACGGGCGCGGGCGGGCTCGGCCTCGGGAGCGGCACGGGAGGCGGCGGCGGGTACGGCGCAGGCCACGGGCGCATCGGCACGAGCCGGCCGACCGACGGCGGGACGTGGCTTCCGCCGGTTCGCACGGACGCGAGCGGCGAGGCGGTGATCGAGGTGCCTCTCGGCGACGCGGAGACGACGTACACGGCCTCGCTCGTGGCGATCCCAGACGCGGGGCTCCCGGCGACGGCGCACGCGGACGTGCCCGTGTCGCTCCCGATGTCGGTGAAGGTGGATCTCGGGCACGGACTGACGGAGGGAGATCGCGCGGAGGCCCGCGTGACCGTGCGCAACCGCACCGCAGGTCCGCTGCAGGTGGAGCTCGCGGCGGCCGCGACCGGAGGGCTCGCGCTCGACACCGCCGCCGGGGAGAAGCGGAGCGTCGCGGTGCCACCGAGGAGCTCGTACACCGTCGGCGTGGCCACGCGCGCGGTCGCCGCGGGGGACGGCGCGCTGGAGATCCGGGCGCGCGCGCGCGGCGCGCCGGAGGACGTCCTCGTCCACCGCACGACGGTCTCTCCTCGAGGCGAGCCACGTGTCCTCGCGCAGGGCCTGTGGGTGCGTGGACGCGCCGACTTCGACGTGCGGCTCCCCGGTGGCACGACGCCGTCGGGCGACGCGCGGATCGTCATCGAGCGCGGCCCGGACGCTTCGCTGATCGCGGCGCTGTCCTCGCTCGACGCAGACCGGCTCTCGTCGCCGGACGCGCTGGCCGACGCGGCCGAGGTCTCCGCCTCGGCGGCGCGCTTCGCCACCGCGCGACGCATGGGTTGGCTGGCGGAGCGGGCGCAGCGGAACCTCGGGATCGCCATCGGTCGCCTGCGCGAGCTGGCGCCGGATCCGGCGAAGCACCCGCGCGACTGGGCCGTCCGGATGCGCGCGATCACCCGGAGCGAGACGGCGCCGCGCTCCGCGGCCCCGCGATCGGGCGCGCCCGCGCCGGCCGAGCAGATGGGGTGCCCGCCGCCCGATCTCTCCGACGACGACGTCATCACCTTCCTGGAGGCCGAGCCCGCGCCGCACGGCGGGCCCCTCCCCTGCTTCACGTCCCTCTCCGATCGCGCACCGACGGGCGGACCGCCGGTCGCGCTCGCCCGGTTCGCGATGGCGATCGCGGACCATCCGCACCACGCGCCCTTGTTCGGCGTGGTCGCGCGCGCGCTGGCGACGTCGAGCGGCGTGCGCCCCTCGGGCCTGCCGGCGACCCTCCCCCGCAAGGACGAGGCGGTCGTCTACGCCGCCCTGCTCCGGAGCCGCGACGCGTGGGGCACCGCCGCGAGGGACGTGACCGCCGAGGACCTCGAGCGCTCGCTCCTGTTGCTGCGAGACGCCGAAGGTACGTTCGGATCCTCGGAGGCGACCCGCCTCGCCGTCCGCGTGCTCGCGGCGCGCCACATGGCCGACGGTCCGACGACGCCGGTGCGCGTCCTCGCCACGGGGGCCGCGAACGAGGTGGCGAACGCGGTCGTCCACGACTCGGCCGTGCTCACCCTCGGGCCGAGGACGACGCGCGCCACCGTCTCCGCGGACGCGCCCGTCATCGCGCGCTTCGAGCGACCCATCCTGCGCGCCTACGATCGCCCGGAGGCGCCGCTGTCACCGGTGTCGATATCGACGGCGTGGGACAAGGCGCCGAAGGCGGGCGATCGCGGCGTCCTTCACGTGACGCTGGCCACCCGCGGCGATCCCGGACGCCGGGGAGAGAAGGGCGAGCCCGTCCGCGCGCGGGTGCACCTGCCGCCCGGCGTGTCCCTCGCGGCGGAGACCGATCGCGTGAAGCAGCGGTCCGGCGAGCTCGTGATCCGGACGGACGTCGCGGGCGAGACGACGCTCTCGATCCCGGTGCGCTACCGCCTCCGTGGCACGTTCGTCGTGCGGCCCCCCGAGGTGGTGAGCCTCGCGGGCGACGCGCCGCGCGGGATCGGCATGTTGCAAACGCTCGAGGTCGCGCGCCGCGAAAACTGAATGGCCATTCATTCTTCCCTTGACGCGGTGCACAATCGGCCTCAGCATCATCGGGGAAAAACCCCCGGAAGGAGCCGTTCGTGTCCAAGCCGATCCAGGCCATCAACCGCTACAAGGCCGACCTCCGCGAGATGTTCTTCCTCCTGTTCGAGCAGTTCCGCCTGCAGGATCTGCTCGGCAAGGACCCGTTCGAGGCCTGGGGAGAGGAGGAGATCCGGCAGAGCCTGAGCGGCTGCTACCGCTGGGTCCGCGAGGTCACCGGCCCCCTCAACGTGGTGGGCGACACGCAGGGATGCCGGATCGAGGACGGCCGCGTGAAGACGCCGGACGGCTTCAAGGACGCGTGGCAGAAGCTCTTCGAGGCCGGGTGGAAGACGATGGGCGCCGATCCCGAGCACGGCGGCGCGGGCGCACCCTACTCCGTGACGGTGCTCATCGAGGAGCTCTGCAGCGGCGCCAACACGTCGTTCACGACCTACCCGGGGCTCGCCTTCGGCGTCGGCGAGGTCGTCGCCGCGTTCGGGACGCCCGAGCAGAAGCACCTGTACTGCGCGCGACTCTTCGATGGCCGCTGGGCGGGCACGATGTGCCTCACCGAGCCGCACGCGGGGAGCGACGTGGGCTCCGCCCGCACGGTCGCACGCAAGAACGGCGACGGGAGCTACGCGCTCTCGGGCACGAAGTGCTTCATCACCGGGGGCGACCAGGACCTCACGGAGAACATCATCCCCCTCGTGCTCGCCCGCGTGGAGGGCGCGCCACCCGGCACCAAGGGGCTCACCCTCTTCATCGTGCCGCGCATCCGCCCCGACGCGGACGGCGCGCTCGGCGCGCTGAACGACGTGGTCCTGGGATCCATCGAGCACAAGATGGGCATCAACGGCTCGTCCACCTGCCTCCTCAACTTCGGCGAGAGCGGCGGCTGCATCGGCTGGCCCGTCGGCGGGGAGGAGAAGATCAACCAGGGCATGCCGCAGATGTTCAAGATGATGAACGGCGCCCGCATCGGCGTCGGCATCCAGGGTCTCGCGGTCGCGTCGAGCGCATACCTCAACGCGCTCGAGTACGCGCGAGAGCGGCGGCAAGGCGCGAGCATCACCCACTGGAAGGACGCCACCGCGCCGCGCGTGCCGATCCTGGAGCACGCGGACGTGCGGCGGATGCTCCTCGACATGAAGGCGCGCGTGGAGGGGATCCGCGCGCTCGCGCTCAAGCTCACGCACCACCAGGACACCGTGCGCTCGCTCGCCGGCAAGGACGAGAAGGCGGCGGCCTACCACCAGGGCCAGGTCGATCTCCTCGTGCCCCTCGTGAAGGCCTACGGCTCGGACCAGGGGTTCCGCGTGTGCGAGACGGCGATCCAGACGTACGGCGGCGCCGGCTACACGCGCGACTACCCCGTCGAGCAGTACTGCCGCGACTCCAAGATCTTCAGCATCTACGAGGGCACCAACCACATCCAGGCGATGGATCTCGTGGGCCGCAAGCTCGGCCAGGCCGGGGGCGCGAACCTCCAGGCCTACCTCGGGGACATCCTGGCCTTCGTGGGCAAGAACCGGGACGACGCCGTCCTCGGGCCCGCGGTCAAGCGCCTCGCCCTCGCCCAGGAGGCCGTCGCGGGCTCCGCGATGCGCCTCCTCATGTGGTTCCAGACGGGGAACCTGTCGCTCGTGCCGCTCGCGGCCAACCGCTTCCTCGAGATGATGAGCGAGCTCACGGTCGCGTGGCTCCTGCTCGAGGGCGCGGCGATCGCGCAGGCGAAGCAGAAGGACGTCGCGCCGGAGCACCCGGATCACGCCTTCTACGTGGGCAAGATCCACGCGGCGATCTTCTACGCGCGGAACGTGCTGCCCGCCGTGGCGTTCAAGGCCGAGCTCCTCGGCGACGAGGACAAGAGCCCCCTCGAGATCCCGGACGCCGCCTTCGCGACGACGTGAGCGTGCGCGCGAGGGTCGTCGCAGTGGCCTCGCTGGCGATCGCGTCCGTCGCGCTCGCGTGCGGCTCGAGGAAGGAGAACCCGGGCGCGCGCATCGCCGCGGTCGAGGCCGCGCTCGCGAAGGGGGACACGACCGCCGCGATCGCGGTGGTCGGGGACGCGCCGGCGTGCGCGCCCGGCGAGGCGAACCCGAAGGCGGCGTGCCTCGATAGGGTGGCGACACGGCTCGGCTCGAGGCTCGCCTTCCGCACCGATCCGGTCGATCAGGCGGCGTGCGCGACGGCCGCGATCGTGCTGGTCCGGGAGAAGGCCGGCGATCTGCTCCCCGAGCTCGATCCGTTCCTGAGCCAGCTCAAGAACGCGCGGGGCCCAGGCGTCGACGCGCTCCGGCTCGCGGTCGCGGAGGCGATGGCCGGGAGCGCGAGCGCCGTGGGGACGAAGGTCGAGACGGACAGGGACGTGACCGCGCTCGCCGCCGCGATCACGGGCGCGATCCCCGGCGCGTGCGCGACGTATGGCGCGATCGGACGCGGCGCGGCGCTCGCGAAGCTGCCGCCGGACGTGCACCCCGATCACGCCGCGTGCGTGCACAAGGATCTCGGGCGGCGGGAGGGACCGGGGCCGCGGTACGGCGCGGGCATGCTCCGCGCGGCCGAAGGCGCGGCCGCGGCGTGGCGCGAGACGGAGCGGGCCCTGCGGGTCGGGCTGGATCACGCGTCGCCGGGGGCGCGGGAGCGCGTCACGGCGAAGCTCGTGCTCATCGAGGCGGCCACGGCGAGGCTCTCGATCAAGAAGGTCGACGCGCCGCAGACCCCGCAAGACGTGCTGAGCACGCTCTCCGACGTGCACACGGACGCGGGGGTGGCGCTGTTCAAGCCGGACGGCGGCGCGGGCGAGCGACCGAAGGCGCCGCCGAGGAACCCGGCCGGCCCTCGCTGAGGGACCACGTGGCGGTCCGGCCCGTCAGGGCGTCTCGCGCACCCAGATGCGAAAGCCCGCGACCGTCGCGACCGTGCGGTAGTTCGCGGCGACGATCGGCGTGAGCGCGGTGCCGTCGAACAGCACGGCGGATCCCGACGGCCACGTCGGCAGGACCAGGCACGACGACGAGGGGCTCGTGATGTCGCGCTCGAGCGGATCGAGCGCGAACGTTCCCCTCCGGTTGGCCATGAGGATCTGCCAGGGCGCCCACGTGACGCGGCCGGTGAGCGCGAACTCGGTCCAGGGCTGCCCGATGCGGCACCGGTCTCGCCAACCGCGCTCGTCGAGCCAGGCCGCGAGGCGGTCCCTGCGCGTCGACGCCTCGACCTGCTCGACGCGGAAGCGCGCGAGCGCGAAGGCGCACCACGCCACGAAGATCCACGGGGCGACGTGGCCCGCGACGGAGAGCGCCGATCTCAGCTTGCCGCGCGCGCGCTCGAACAGGCCCGGGCCGCGCAGCCCGAGGCACAGGACGAGCGCGAACGTCGGCTCGAGCCAGTAGTTCTGCGCCGCGCCCTCCTTGCCCATCATGAACATCGCGCACGCCGTCGACGACACGAGCGCGGCCGCCGCGAGGCGCGCCGAGCGGTCCTCTGGCTCGGCCGTGCGCCATGCGAGCACACCGAGCGCGAGGTGCGGCGCGCCGAGGATGATCAGGCGATCGGCCGCGTACCGCCCCCACTGCACGAGCGAGATCCCGTTCGCGGTCGTGTGGAGGATGTGCCCGAGCCACGCGCCGCGGCTCGTGTGCATGAACCAGCCGAGGTACGCGACGCCCGCGAGCGCGGCCGCGACCGTCGCCCTCAGGGCCCCGCGCCCCGCCCGCCCTCTCACGATCTCGACCGCGGTGAGCGCGAAGACCCCCAGCGCGATCCCCGCGACGTTCGGCTTCAGCGCGCACGCCGTCACGAGCAGCACCGCGGCCGGCGCCGTGAGCCTCCCGGCGAGCAGCGCGATCGCGAGGCCCGCGCCCGCGACGAACGCGGCGATCGGATCGGGCGACCCCTTGAAGGCCCACCCCGCGAGCGGCAGGCACCCCGTGACCGAGCAGGCCACCGTCAGCGCGTGCATCCCGTTCCTCCTGCCGACGAGCACGCCGAGGAGCGGGACACCCACGAACCACGCGCACCAGCCTGCCACGTGGGCGATCGGGACGGCGTGGCGCGCAGGGAGGACGCTCACCATCGTCGGCCAGAGCGGCGTGTACATCTGGAAGATGCGCACCGGGAACGGCCCGTCGTCGAGCGCGCCGGCCACCGGATCGACGAACAGCTCGAGCCCACGGCGGACGCGCGACGCCTCGTAGAACAGCTCCGACTCGGTGTCGCCGGTGGGCGCGCGAACCGCGTGGATCTCCGCCACGAGCGCCATGATCGGGACGGCGAGGGCGGCCACGAACGCCGCGCGTCTTGGGGTGGAGGCCAACCTCAACGCGGGGTGACGCTACACCTTCTCGGGCCGGGGGATCGAAGGTAGATTGGGCCCATGTCGCCGGCCAAGGGCACGCGCTGAGTGGACGCGCAGCTCCTCGTTCGCGCGGGCGGCGCCGCGGAGCGGCTCGTCAAACGGGTGATGCCCGATCCGTTCTCGCTCGTGCTCCTCCTCACGGTGGTCGCGCTCGGGCTCGCGCTCGCGACGATGGCGCCCGTGCCCGGGGCCGCAGGCGCGACGCTCCCCGGGAAGGCGTCGGCGCTCGTGAAGGAGTGGGTCGAGGGCTTCGGTAACCCCGAGATCCTCAAGTTCGGGCTGCAGATCATCCTGATCGTCGTGACGGGCGAGGCGATCGCCGCGAGCCGGCCCGCGCGCCGCCTCCTCGCGCGGCTGACGAGCCTGCCGAGGACGGCGCCCCAGGCCGTGGTCATGGTCACCGCGTTCGCGATCGGGTCGGGCTGGGTCCACTGGGGCTTCGGCCTCGTTTCGAGCGCGCTGCTCGCGCGCGAGGTGGGCCGATCCCTCAAGGCGCGAGGCGTGAAGGTGCACTATGCGCTCCTCGGCACCGGCGCCTACACCTCGATGCTGCTCTGGCACGCCGGGATCACGGCCAGCGCCCCGCTCTTGATGAACACGGAGAAGAACTTCGTGAGCGACGTGCTCGGGCTGAAGGGGCCGCAGGCGAAGGTCCCGCTGTCGGAGACGATCTTCGCACCCTACAACCTGATCGTGTGTGCGGTCCTCCTCGTCCTGGTGCCGCCCGTGGTCGCGATGATGCACCCGAGGCCGGAGGACACCGTGGAGCCGGAGGATCTCCCCGAGATCGGCCACGACGCGCCCAGTGAGCCGCCGACCACGGCCGTCGAGCGCCTCGACCGGACGCGGCTCCTCACGTTCGTGGTCGGCGCGATCGGGCTCAGCTTCCTGTGGCGTTACGTGCGCGACAACGGGTTCGACCTGAACCACAACGTCGTGAACGCCACCTTCCTCATGCTCGGGATGGTGCTCCACGACAGCCCCGTCGCGTACGCGCGCGCGATCGGGCAGAGCGTGAAGGGCACCGCCGGGATCGTCCTCCAGTTCCCCTTCTACGGCGGGATCCTCCGCGTGATGTCGTTCAGCGGACTGTCGGAGCACATCAGCCACGTGTTCGTCGCGGCCTCCACCGCGAGGACCCTCCCCTTCTTCACGTTCCTCGCCTCGATCGTCACGAAGAGCTTCGTGCCGAGCGGCGCGGGCGAGTGGGCCGTCGAGGGGCCACCGATGCTGAAGGCCGCGAAGGAGCTCGGCGTCCCCTTCGGCAAGATCACGATGGCGGTCGCCTACGGCAACATGCTCGGGAACATGTACCAGCCGTTCTGGAGCCTGCCGCTCCTCGGACTGATGGGCCTCCGGGCCCGGGACATCATGGGCTTCTGCCTGATCTTGTTCGTCATCTGCCTGCCGATCTTGGGCCTCGCGCTCTACTTCGGCTGAGGGGCCGTGCGACGCGGGCGCGACGTGCGAGGCGGTGTCACGCCCCGACGACCTCGACGAGCACGCCCTCCACCTTGGCGCGCTGCAACACCTGGTGCGTGACGTGGTGGCCCGGTCGCTCGGCCCGGATCCGCCCCTCGAGCACGGAGGCGTGGACGTAGAGGTCTCCCAGGAGATCCAGCAGCTTGTGACACACCGGCTCGTCCGCACGGAAGGGCGCGCCGGCGGCGAGGATGTCGTGCTCGCCAACGACGATCACGCTCCGTGGATCGACGCCGCGGGCCAGCCCCTTCTCGGCGATCTCCGCGACCTCCCGCGCGAAGGCGAACGTCCGGCTCGGCGCGATCTGTGCAAGATACACGTTCATGTCGCCGCCCCACGAGGCGCTACGGGCGAGGCGTGGATCGTCCCAGAGGGCGTCGACCTCGACCGCGAGACCAGAGGCCGGAGCGAAGCTGTAGCGGCTCCGCGCGAGCTCGACGCTCCAGGGACGGGTGACCGCGAGCGTGCGTGGCACGCCGCTGGCTGGATCCAGGCGTAGCGCCGAGAACAGCTCGCACCACCGCCTCGCGCCGCCGTCGAGGAGGGGCAGCTCCGGGCCGTCGACGTCGATCGTGACGCCCCCGTGGATGCGGAGGCCCATGAGCGCGGAAAGCGCGTGCTCGACCGTCGACACGCGCAGCAGGCCCGCGCGATCCTCGAGGACGGTCGCCCGATCCCCGACGACAGGGAGGAGCTCCGCGAGCGGGATCCGCACCCCCGCGCGGGAGAAGCAGACGGGCCCTCGCCGCGCCTCGATACGGACGCGCACCTCCACGCCCGTGTGGAGCGCCCTGCCGTCGACCTCGACCACGTCGTGCACGCCGGTCAGCGTTATTCGATCCAGGGGAGGCCGCCAAGGGCTTGCGGGCCGGCGGGTTTCGCGTTGTGATCCGGCGCGCTCGGGGCGGCGACGCTCCCGGAGGAGGATCCCGTGTCCAAAGCGATCAAGTCATCCCTCGCGCTCTTCGCGCTCGTGTCCCTGGCCAGCTGCGACAAGAAGCCCGATCCGGTCCCGACGGTCACGACCGCCACCGCCACCGCCGCCGAGACGGCCTCGGCCAGCGCGGCGCCGAGCGCGAGCGCGGCGGGGTCGAGCGCCCCCGCGGACGGGGGCCCGGGCGCGACCGCCTACATGGCCCACTGCCCGACCGCCGTGAAGGGCGCGAAGACGGAGATCAAGGACGTGCCGGGCGGGGTCGAGCTCACCGTCACCGCCGCGGACGACGCCGGGATGAAGGACGTCCGCGACCGGACCAAGGCCCTGCTCGAAGCGGCCAGGACGACCGACACGGCGCACCAGCACACGGGCGGCGGCGGCGGGAAGGGCCGCTTCGGCCACTGCACGATCGTCATGCACAACACCACGGTCGAGGCCGCCGACGTGCCGAACGGAACGAAGGTCACGGTCAAGCCGAAGGCCAAGGAGGAGCTCGACTTCCTCCGCCGCGAGACGCGCGATCGCGACGCGAACGCGAAGGCGCCCGGCGGCGAGGGGCTGGGCAAGCACAGGATGGCGCACTGCCCGAGCGCGGTGGATGGCGCCGTCACCAAGGTCGAGAACACGAAGGACGGCGTCACCGTCACCGTCACCGTGAAGGGCGACGCGATGAAGGACATCCGCGAGCGCGGCAAGCACTGCGTGGAGGTCTCGAAGAGGACCGATCCCCCGAAGGTCCAGCACGACAGCGA
This sequence comes from Myxococcales bacterium, assembly GCA_005777185.1. Taxonomy (GTDB): domain Bacteria; phylum Myxococcota_A; class Polyangia; order Polyangiales; family Polyangiaceae; genus SXNL01. The sequence goes on along the minus strand of SXNL01000218.1, from coordinate 5,618 downwards.
GGGCAAGGGCGGCGGCGGCCTGGGGCGGTGCCCGGTGATCGTGACCGGCGATACGTCCGTCGAGATGAAGGAGATCGAGGGCGGTGCCGCGTTCACCGTGAAGGCGAAGAAGGCGGCCGACGCGCCGGGGATCCAGAAGGAAGCGAAGGAGCGGGCGCTCGCCTTCGGGGGGAAGTGACGCGGCGAGCGGCGTCGGATGCACCCCGGATGGTGACGCGCCGCCTCGTCCTCGCGCTGCTCGTCGCCCTCCCCGGGTGCGACCGGTGCGGCGGAGCGCCAGAGGCGGCTCCCGACTCGGGGAGGGTGGCACCGAGCGCGAACACGAGCGCCGCGCCTCCGCCCGCCGACGCGGGCGACGAGGCCGGCGAGAAGCAGCACGGGATCCGCAAGTTCAAGGGCGTCGACGTGCCGGTGTACCTCGACGGCGCGCAGATCGCCGTGCTGCGGTACGGCGAGCTGCCCCCCATCAAGGCCGTCTTCGATCCCGAGGACGACACGAAGCAGCCCCTGTACTTTCGCATGTACGAGTACACGAAGGGCCTGGGCATCGCGCCCGAGCGCGTCAAGTCGATCCACATCCACGACGCGAAGCACAAAGTCGCCTCGATCGAGGGCGCGGAGCTCGTCGCGCGGAAGACGGGCCTCCTCTTCGGCTTCATGTCGGGCACGACCGGCGTGGCCCGCACCCACTGGTCCACGGAGGGGCTGAAGAACGAGCGCCGCATCGAGGAGATGTCCTCCGTCTCCTACTTCGTCGACAGGCCCGTGCCGCGCCTCGTGCCCGGCAAGGGGTGCCACGCGAAGGACGAGGCGCCCGACGTCTGCACGGGCGACATCCCCTACGTGACCGGCGAGGCTGCGAAGGGCACGCGCGTGTACATCGATGGCCGCATGAAGGGCTACATCAAGCGACGCGCGCTCACGGACGCGACCGTCGTGGGCCGCACGCCCGAGGGCGACTACCGCTACAGCATCGCGAAGTTCGCGAGCGGCGTGACGCCCGAGGCCGACACGGCGGCGATGGTGGAGCTCGTCTCGGGCGATTGGGTCGTCTCTCGCATGGACCTCGCCACGTACCGCGCACGCCAGGGCGATCTCGTCTTCACACTGCCCAAGCACGCGCACGGCAAGGCGCTGCTCGCGATCCCGAAGGCGATCCAGGGCGATCCCGCGAAGGGGAAGGACGAGGCCCTCACCGTGACCGCGATGCTCTTCTACAAGGCGACGACGCCCACGCAGCGGAGGGTCGTGCCGCTGGCCGAGGTGGATCCGAGCGTGATCGACGCGACGAGCCTGGACGACGGGTCCGAGGACTGATCCGAGGGGACCTCGGAGCGCGGCCGCGCGGAGGACCTCGGGCCTCGGCCCTGGATCTGCGGTCTGGGGGCCGCAGGGTGGTCCAAGAGCTGTGAGGCCTCCTGTCCGCACGGTGATGCTGCACGATTCCAGGTCGAGGGTCGCGGGCACCTACATTTCCGCTGAATATCGAGGAAGCCACCTGGATCACCCAGTTCGCACGAGGCAAGCCGCCGTGCGAGGGAGCGCACATCGTGCGCGCGCATGGAACGCCGCGCAAATCGGCGATTTTCGTCGCGCAGGCCTCTGGGTGACCCAGCGGCACGACTGGTGCAACAGGGACCGCCACGACCTGCTGACGGTCGGAAGCTCGGTTACCAAGCGCGCTCGCGGAGGAAGGCATCATGTCGATCAAGAGGACAACCAAGTTCGCGGCTCTCGCGGTCGGATCTGTGAGCCTCTTCGCGGGCAGCGCAGTGGCGGACCCCAGCGCGACCGGAACGCCGGGCGGTACGCCCATCGTCCTCCAGGTCGCCACGAAGCAGATGTACCAGGCGTCGCTCCCTGTGCGGAACGGCAACACGAAGGTCGCGCGCCTCACGGGCTCGGGCGCGGTCGACACCTACGTGACCTTCCAGGGCAACACGATCGGGATGGTGTGGACCGCCTCCGACGCGACGCCCAACAACGACAACTCGTACTTCCGCGGCATGTTCAGCATCGCCAAGCTCGGCGAGAAGGGCCTCGAGACGACGGGCCCCGGCACGGTCGCGCCGAAGATGATCGCCAAGCTCCAGGGCGACCGCACGTTCATGCGCCCGCAGGCGACGTTCCTCAACGGCGGCAAGTACCTCGTGCTCATCGCGGCCGCGGAGGAGAACGGCGTCAACAACGGCAACCCGCAGGCCGTCGCGACGGTCATCGACACCGCCACGGGCGCGACGAAGAACATCACGCAGACCAACGGCACGTTCCGGCAGGGCACGTTCGTCAACCTGATCACGCTCGGCGGCAACAACGACGCGCAGCAGTACGGTCCGCACTCCGTCTGCCAGGTCAACGACAACACGGCCATCGTGGGCGTGCAGCGGAACAACCAGAACGCGTACGTCCTCAAGTTCTCCGTCACGGATCAGCCGGACGGCTCGGTCAAGGTGACCTCGACGCGCAACAAGGTGATCCAGAACGCGCAGCACAGCCGCGTGCAGCTCGCCTGCCCGCCGGGCGGCTACAAGGCCCCGATCACCGAGCTCGTCGCCACGAGCGTCGAGGCGAACGCGCAGCCCGCCAACATCGGCGTCCGCGCGCTGGCCTTCGACACGAACACCCTCCAGGTGAGGACCTCGAAGCTCATCGCCGCGTCGGCCCCGAACCAGAACATCTACGCGGTCCAGCCCAACATCGCCTACGTCTCGCCCGGCGTCGTCGCGGTTCAGTACCAGGAGGCGTCGAAGCTCCAGACCCGCAACAACGGCAACGCGCACAAGGGCGGCGCCAACGTGGCGAAGCTCATCACGCTGAACGCGCAGACCCTCGAGAAGCTCGACAGCGCGAACACGGTCGCCCCGTCGGCCCGCCACGCGGACGCGTGCGGCGTGAACCTCGGCATCAACGGCGAGCCCGGCGTGGGCGTCATCTCGGGCGCCATCACGGGCACCGGCCCGGGCCTCATGCAGGTCCACCCGGTCGACGCGACCACGGGCAAGATCGCCCCGATCGACCGCGTGGGCAAGCTCTTCCAGGTCTCGAAGTTCTCGGACGTCGGCGGCAACGCGGTGCGCGGCAAGCGCAACCCGAACAACCAGGGCCGCGGCTTCATCCGGTGCACCAGCGGCATCGCGAACCCGGGCTACGGCAAGACGGACGGCTTCATGAACGACGTGAAGTCCTTCACGATGACGCTCGCGCAGGGCTACGAGGCGATGCCGACGACCTCGACCTCGGACGTGCCCGAGCACCCGTACCTCTCGCTCGTGCCCGCCGCCTACAACGCGCCGAGCGCGGTGCCCGGCCCCGTCGTCCCGGCCGACTCCGTGCCCCCCGGCCCCTCCCCGTCGGCGCCCTCGGGCTCCGGCACCGGCGGCGGCTCGGGCAACGGCACCGGCGGCGGCGAGAACGGCGCGGCGGATCCGTTCACGCCGAGCGGCTACGACGGCTTCAACCCGAACGCGAGCCAGAGCAGCGGCTGCTCGGTCGCAAGCACGAGCTCGAACGCCGGCACGTTCGGCCTCTTCGGGATCGTGGCCGGCCTCGCCGCGCTCGTGGCGCGACGTCGGCGGTGACGTCGGCCAGGGGATGCTGGGGTTTCAGGGTGCTCACGGAGAGAACGTCATGACGAAGAACCTGGTCATTGCCATCTGCGCCGCCGCCGCCCTCGTGGTCGGGTGCGGCGACGCCAGCAGCTCGGGCTACCTCACCGGTGAGCGCGAGCCCGGCGAGCCCGGCGGGACCACGCCCACGAAGTCCCCCACGACCTCGACGCCGACCAACCCGAACGAGGCGCCGCCTCCCGGCAGCGTTCCTCCGACCGGGCCGGGGTCGAGCGGCTCGAAGGCCCGCGCGTACTTCATCTCGGACGTGTTCCCGTCGATCTCTCCCGCGTGCGGCAGCTGCCACGTGAGCGGAGCCGCGGGGGCCCCGAAGTTCATGAGCGCTGACGCGTCGAACACGTACCAGCTCCTCGACCAGCGCGCGATGATCACCGCCCAGAGCTCGTTCATCACGCACAAGCACACCGGCGCCGGCACGGAGCCGACGCCGGCCCAGGTGACGCTCCTCCAGAAGTGGATCGGGATGGAGACGCAGGAGCGCGTCGGGCAGAAGGCCCCCGAGGACATCCTCGCCAAGCTCGCCGGCTGCATCCAGCCCGCCGACTGGAAGCAAGCCGAGAGCGCGATGCGCGCGCTCCGCACCACCGCGCGCAACGGCGAGAACCCGAACACGTGCTCGGGTTGCGCCAACGAGTCGTGCGTGTCCTGCCACCGGGACGGCGGCTACGGCATGGTGGTCGGCCTCCAGGGCGACCAGACGACCGACCTCGTGAAGCAGCGCCCGTTCATCAACCGCTTCATCGGACTCAACGGCACCGATGTCGTGCCCTCCAACGCGGTGAAGGCGAAGGCCGACGCGACCCAGACCGGCGTGGCGTACTCGCACCCGAGGTACGCGCTCACGCCGCAGGCGGAGCAGGCGATCACGACCTTCGTGACGAGCGTGGTGAACCAGTACAAGGCGGGGACCTGCAAGTAGCGGCGCAACCCCGCGTTTTCGAAGCCAGATTCATCGACAGGAGGCCTCGTGCTACACTCGTGGCACGGGGCTTTCTTGCAGGAGGAACCGAACGAAGATGCGTGCGCTCGTGCTGTGGATCTCGCTCGCGGGGACGACCGCCGTCGCGCTGCTGGTGGGCGGCTGCGAGAACAACCAGACGACGAGCTTCCAGGGAGGGAGCAGCACGGCGTCGAAGGACGTGCTCGCGCAGTGCGACAGCTGCCACACGAAGGACGCCTCGAAGCGCCTCGCCGGAGGCATCTCGATCCCGGGCCAGCGCAACCCGGCGTTCGATCCCCCCGAGCTCTGGTCGCCGAACCTGACGCCCGACGTCGAGACGGGCCTCGGCGGTCTGACCGATGACCAGCTCCGTGTCGCGATCCGCGACGGCGTGGACCGGAACGGCGTCGCGCTCTGCCCCCCGATGAAGCACTACACCTCGATGTCGGAAGCCGAGATGAGCGCGGTGATCAAGGGGCTCCGCGCGCTGCCGCCCGTGAAGAACCAGGTGAAGCCGAGTTCGTGCCCGCCGCTGAAGTTCAGGCAGCCGTGACCCGGCGCCGACCCGCGCCGTGAGCCCCGCCGGCTGATGTCCCGGCTCGATCCGCGCCTGCGCGTTCTCTACCTCGTGCTGGTGGCGGTCGGCGTGTTCGTGTTGCGGCGCCGGGAGGCGGGCGTCGGGCTCCTCGCGCTGCAGGTCGTGGCGTGGCTGGCGCTGTCGCTCGGGGTGAGGCGGCTCGCGAGGCAGGTGGCGAAGCTGTGGGGGTTCGCGCTGTTCGTGCTCGTGTCCTACGCCGTGACCTCGGACGGGCCCGACGTGGATCGCTGGGTGGTGCTCCAGGTCGGCTTCCCGCTCAGGGTCAACCTGGGCGGCCTCGCGGTCGCGGGGCTGATGCTGGCGCGGGTCGTCACCGTCGTGCTCGCGTCGCAGGTCGTGAGAGCGGGCGACGAGCGCGCCATCGCGGAGGGACTCCGGCGCCTCAGGGTGCCGCAGGTGTTCGCCGCGTCGATGGATGTGGTCCTCGCGCTGATGGGTGGCGGTGGAGGCGGTG
>SXNL01000217.1 GCA_005777185.1 Myxococcales bacterium | reverse complement strand
GCGCTGCGCGCGTCGGTCTCCCCCAAATCGCGCGCTACGCGCGCTCAGGGGGAGACGAAGAGGTTCCGGGAGCACCGCGCAGACCTCACCCTCCCGGCCTCCCTCTCCCTCAAGGGAGAGGGAGGAGCGCGCGAGCTCCGCACCGCCTCCACGGAACCCAAGGAGGAGCGCGCGAGCTCCGCGCAGACCTCACCCTCCCGGCCTCCCTCTCCAGTGCATGGTGGCTGGCGTACCCGTTCGGCGTCGGCCCCGCCACCTGCCGGTACGGACGCACCTTCCATCGCGGCGGAGGGGTCTCGGATGGCCGGCGCGCATCGGATCCCGCTGCTGTTGCGGCGGGTGGATCGACTCGCCCGCGCCCTCGTCGAGCCGTGACGTCAACGCGCGGCACCTGGGAGAGTCGGTGGTCGACGCGCCACCCGGTCCGTCGCGGGCGCGCCGGAAGGCCGCTCACCGCGCGACGACCACGCCGTCGTTGGCGAGCCCCGTGAACACGCGCGGTGGAACCAGCCCGAGCCAGGGGTCAGACTCCGGCGTCAGGAACAGTGTACTGTACACGAGTCCGTTGAGCTGCGTGAACCCGAGGTTGCCGCGTGCGAGCCACTGGGCGGTGACCGCGCGGAGGGCGAGCTCGTTCTTCGCCGTGTCCTCGGCGACGCTCAGCGTGAATCGGCCGAGCATCGCCTCGAACTGGGCGTCGTCGAGCGGGACGGGACGGCTCGGATCGGTCCAGTCGAGCGGGTTCTTGCGCCGGAGGAACGCGCGGATCGCGGGATCGGCGAGCCCAGCGTCCAGGTGGAGGGGCGCGAGGCTGGACCACGCGACCGTCTCGACGAGCGGAGGCGGCTCCTCGGGCACGAGCGCCTGCACCATCGGACGCTCGACCGCGGCCTTCGACGGAGCGACGGGCATCGCCGCGTACGCCGAGGGATCGCTGTTCTTACCCTTGCCGCCGCTCGGTCCCGCCATCGCGCGTGCGCCGTAGGACGCGAGCGCGGGGGCCGGCCACGTTCCGGGGACCCCGACCGCCCGCGTCTCGCTCGCGAACGTGCGCTGCGAGCGGGCCACGACGCTGCGGTGGTGCGCGCCGAGGACGGCAGCGCGCTGCTCCGGCGCCCCGGCGAGCGACGCATGAAGGCCCGCGCTCTCGTCGAGCCACCGCGCGAAGGCGGTCGGGCCCACGAGGCCGGGCATGGCCTCGATCGGGCGCCCGTTCGCGTCGAGCACGTAGTGGACGCTGTTGCCGGTCACGGTGCGCACCACCCTGCGGCCGTCGCGGAAATCGATGGTCGCGATCGGGGCGGGGCGCTCGGTGCTCCAGTGCAGCACGTAGCCGCGCATCCGCGCGTTCACCTCGGGGTGCGGGTAGAGGACGGCGCGGAAGAAGCGGCTGTTCGCGCACGAGTACTCGTCGGTCAGCGCTCCGAGCAGGCGGAGCGAGAGGATGGGCTTCTTCGCCTCGTCCGCGACCCGCTTCGCCTCGTCGAGGTTCGTGTACCAGTAGAGGCCCGCGGCGGACGCGTCACGCTGGGCCGCCACCTGGTCGACCGCGTCCTCGAGATCGCGCCGCTCGGCCGGGGTCGCGGTCCGGTAGGCCGCCATCAACGCGTCGAGCCCGGCGGGGCCGCGCTCTCGCTGCGCGCGGAGGTCCGCTTCGGTGAAGCGTCCGGTCGCGCGCACCGGCGCTTCCGCGCTCGCGTTCCGCGGAGCCGGTGGGAGGGTCGACGGGTAGATCGGCTGGGCCATCTCGCTGTTCGCTCCGCAGGCAGCCGTGAAGAGGGTGAAGAGGAAAGGGAGGGCGGCGCGCATGGTGTGGTTCGACGTCGCCGTGGGCGGGTCGATCGTGACGGAAAAGAATTTCATCAGGCGCCCTCAGGTCCCACGCCTCCCGACAGCGGCCCGGGATCACGGTTGCCGGTCGCGCGTCGAGGTGGCAACCTTCCACCATGTTCCAGGGGAGGTTGAAGCTGGGCTGCCTTGTGGCCGTCGGGGCCGCGAGGCTGATCGCGGGGTGTGGGTCGCCCTCGACCGTCGGTCCGGGCGCCACGCCGGACGCAGCCGAGGCGCCGGGCACAGCGGACGCGACGGCGACGACGTCCGACGGGCGCGTGACGGCACACGACGCGAGCGGCGCGACCGACGCGCGGCAGGATGGAGATGCCGCGACACTGGACGCCTCCGCCGGAAAGGATGCGACCGTCGACGGCGGTGTGGCCGGCCCGGTGCCGATCGTCGTCGGCGCCGACGGAGTCCTCCGCGGGACGGTGAGCGGCCCCGTCGAGCACAGGTGGCACGGCGAGGCGACGGCTGGCAGCGCGAGCTGCCCCGCGGGATCGGTCGTGGTCGGCGCCTGCTGCGAGTGGGACGGGGCGTACGTGACCGCGTCGGTCGTGAACATCCCGGTCGTGTTCGATCCCGCGACCCGCGCGGGTACGCTCGCGGGCGCCCCCATCGGGCCCTTCGGTGCGGGGATGGTCGGCCCGACGGGCGTGATCACGTGGCAGATCAACCCGTCCGCGTTCCACTGGGAGAAGGGGTGGGTGGCGAACGAGGCGATGGGCGTCGGCGTCGAGGCCCCCGCGACGGTCGCCGCCTCGCAGCACTTCTTCGCGCTCAAGCTCGTGCGCGAGATCTTGATCAGCGTGAGCTCCGCGCGGGTCACCTGGGATCCGGGCGCCGGGATTCTCCGCCTCCTGGAGGCCCACCCGCTCACGCCGCTCGTAGCCGGGCCCTGCAAGAACGCCACGGGGCGCACGTCCTGGAACCTCGCGAGCCCCTGACGACCGTTCCCGTTCCCGTTCCCGTTCCCGTTCCCGTTCCCGTTCCCGGGCGACGTCCCGCAGATGCCCTTCGATCACGAGCGCCTCGACGTCTACCCGCTCGCGCTGGACTTCCTCGTCGTCGCCAGCGACATCGTCGAGCACCTCCCGCGTGGCCGAGGCCATCTCGCCGACCAGCTCTCTCGCGCCGCGACGTCCATCGTTCTCGACATCGCCGAGGGCGCGGGGAAGTTCTCGAAGCCGGACAAGCGCCGCGACTACCTGACGGCGGTCGGCTCGGCGACCGCCGTCAGCCGCGATCCTCGACGTCTGCGCTCGCCTCGAGCTCATCACGCCTGAGCGACAGCAGGAGGGCAAGGCCGTGCTCGAGCGAGTGGTCTCGATGCTCCTCGAGCTCGCCCGAGTTCTCGAGGGACCCGCGTAGATCGGGGACGGGAACGGGAACGGGAACGGGAACGGGCAGACAGAGTCCTCTTCCTCCACGGTGCGACCCATGGGATACGGACATCCGCGGGGGCGGCGCAATGCGCAGGGCGGCGCTCTTCCCACGTGAAGTGGGTCAGGGCTCCGTCGTGGCGAGCGCCGGGGCGTCCTTCTTGCCGCGCGTACGCGCGTCCACCTGCAGCGTCTGCTCCGTGCCCGTGATCGGCTCGACGTCGCGCTCCGGCGAGCGATCGAACTCGTCCCACCAGGCGTGAGCCGTGTCCTCGGTCCAGGGCTCCGGGCATTCGACGCCCGCGAGCGCCTGCCTGAGCGACCTCGCCGACGGCGGGCGCCCGGCTGGCTGCTTCGCGAGGCACTCGAGGATCACGCGATCGAGCGCGCTCGGGAGCGCCTTGGCGTGGAGCGAAGGCCGCTCGGGCTCGTCGTTGACGTGGGACATGTAGATCGCGAGGGCGGTCTCGCCGACGAACACCGTGCGCCCGGTGAGCAGCCAGTAGGCGACCGCGCCGACGGCGTAGAGATCCGCGGACGGACCCACCGTGGAGGGGCTCGTCACGCTCTCGGGGGCGATGAACGAGGGGGTGCCCGAGATCGCGTCCTCGCGCGTCACCACCTCGGCGCCTTCGAGCTCCTTGACCAGTCCGAAGTCGAGGACCTTGACCACGTCAGGCCGCCGGCCGAGCCGGCAGATCATGATGTTCGCGGGCTTGATGTCGCGGTGGATGAGGCCGCGGTGGTGCGCCTCGTCCAGCGCGCTGCACACCTGCTCCAGGATGTGCACCACGCGCGCGGGGGGGAGCGGCCCACGACGCCGCACGAGCGTATCGAGATCGATGCCGTCGAGGAACTCCATGGCGTAGTAGAAGACGCCGGCGGTGCTCCTACCGTAGTCGTGTATCGCGATGATGTTCGGGTGGCTCAGGGTGGCCGTGAGCTGCACCTCGCGCTCGAAGCGACGGAGGCTCTCCTCGCCCACCGTCCCGACCGGGAGCATCTTCACCGCGGTAGGCCGCCGCAAGAGCGCGTGGCGTGCGCGATACACGACGCCCATGCCCCCCGCGCCGAGCTTGCCTTCGAGCGTGTAGGGCCCGAGCTGCTGGGCGTCCTCGAGCGCCTTCTCCTGCTCGGCGATTCGCTGGCGGAGCTGCGCCTGGCCACGGACGAGGTACCGGAGCATGACGTAGACGACCGAGAGCGGCCCGCTCAGGTTCATCACGAAGAGCACAGACCGCCAGCCCGGCGGGATCGGCACCGTGTGGGCGGCCAGCCTGGCGTCCAGGGCGCCGCACACGATGGCCGCGGCCATGAACAGGGCGAACCATCCGACCCCCGACTCGACGCCCGCGAACATCAGCGCTCCGAGCGGCGCGAGGATCGACCACACCATCACCGCGCTGCCCGCCGCGAACCCGCCGACCAGGACCTGCAGGAGGATCGGCAGGCAGAGGATGAGGCCGATCTGCACCGTGCGGAAGGTGTCGTAGCGTCCCCTGCGCGCGAAGGCCCCGAGGGAGATCGCCGACAGTACCGAGTAGGCCACCGGCACGAGGCCGATCCACCCGGCGCCGAGCGCGAAATAGATGCCTCCCCACAGGAGCCCGGCCCCGCCGACGAGCAGCGTCGAGATCACGAGGATCGCGCGCCGCAGACGGACGTCCAGCGTCTCGTCCGGGGCGCTGCCGAGCTCCGAGGCCCACTGGATGAGCCCGCCGCCCCGCTCCCGCACGGGCGAGGGCCCGAGCGTGCCCGCGGCCCGTGGGGTCATCGACCTGCGCACGCCGCTCGCGCCCCCGGAGAGGCGTTCCGGGCTAACCGGCGTGGCGGGAGCTCCTTCCGATCCCCGCGTACGCATGGGATTCAGGTTACTCGCCGCCGCCCGCGCCGGGATGGCGCAAGAACGACCACCCCTGGCCGCGCCTCGACCATCCGCCCGGGGCCATCAAGCGGATCGGTGCTCCAGGACGGCGTTGGAGTCGAGGAAGTCGAGCACGCCCTGCACGACCGCCCGCATGCGCGGATCGACGTTCACCGGCAAGGGTGAGAGCAGGCGGATCGCCGCCTCGTCGGCGATCGCGTCCTCCAGCACCGGGAAGAGGGGCGTCGGCTCCGCGTACGAGAAAGGGGCAGGCGAGCCGAGGAGGATGCCCAAGCCCCGCTGCGCCGCTCGGTGGAGGAGCTGGGGGTTGTCGCTCACGAAGACGGGCTCGACCGGCATCGAGCCCCCGGCGAGGCGAGGCCACGCCAGCGGGTCGGCACCAGGCCGACGCCAGCTGAGGAGTAGGTGCTCGCGGAGCGCGTCGACCGACGACGGTCGCCCCCGCGCGTCGAGGTACGCCTGCGACGCGAGCGGCACCAAGCGTACGCGGTGGAGCACGCGGGAGAACCACGTGCCGTACGACGGCGGCGCGCCGAAGTGGAACATGAGCTCGAAGGGCTCGTGGAGGTGGCTCAGCGGATCGGCCCGCTCGCGCTCGTGCACGCGGACCCCGGGGCTCGTCGCGCGGAGCGCCTGGAGCAGCTCCACGCGAACGACGTCGGGCATCCCGATCGGCACCACGATGCGAAGCGCGGCGCTCGGCTGCTGCGCGGCCTTGGCCGTCGCGAGCATCCGCGCCGACTGCTCGAGCAGGGCGCGGCCCTCGTCCGCGATCACCGCGCCGCTCGGCGTGAGCACGACGCCCGAGGCGTTGGCCACGAAGAGCTCGCAGCCGGTCTCGGCTTCGAGGGCCTCGAGGCGGCGCCGGAGCATCGAGCGCGACACACGGAGCTGGCGCGCCGCGCCGTGGACCGAGCCGCGCTCGATCACCTCGAGCAGGAGGCGGACATTCTCGAGATCCACCCGGGCAGTCTACCCCGAAAGCGCCCCTCGGTGCCGACGCGCGCGTGGCCCCGCCTAGCCGCAATGCCGATCGGATAAGGCATTCGTTGGAGCGAGGGTGCCCCCACCCGTCGCGCTTCGCGCGCGAAGAGGTTCCGTGGAGGCGGTGGGGCGCCCGCGCAGACCTCACCCCCCGTCCCCCTCTCCCTGAAGGGAGAGGGGG
>SXNL01000216.1 GCA_005777185.1 Myxococcales bacterium | reverse complement strand
GGGAGCGGCAGGGGGAGCCGGATCGCGAAGGCGCGCTCCACGAACCACGCGAGGGCGACGGCGAGGATGATCGCCGAGCCTGCGCCGACGATCGCGATCCGGTAGGCCCGCGTCTCGCGCAGGTGGAACGCCACCGGCAGGGAGGAGCGCGCCTCGCTCGAGACCCAGGTCCGACAGCGTCGACGAGAAGCCGAAGCCGTGCATCAGGCCGAGCACGAACGCCACGAGCCAGCGATTCTCCCTCATCAGCGGACGGCGGTTGTTGGCCGCGGCGAGGACGACCGAGGCCGCGATCGTCGACTCGACGAGCCGAGATGGCCGGGACACGAGCCCCAGCGCGCGAGGCTCAGCGTGATCGAGTGCGCGAGCGTGAACGCGGTCGCGACGCGCGCCGTGTCCCACGCCGCCTCGCGCAGCGAAGGTCGCGGCTTCCACGCCCCGCCGTCGCGGAGGAGCACGGCGGCAGGAGGAGCGCCAGGAGGAACAGGACGTGGTCGATCCCCGTCCAGATGTGGACCACCCCCCGGCCCACGATGTCGCCGAAGCCCTGGGGTGCGCCGAGCGTGAAGCTCCGGGGTGGCGACGCACCGTCGAGGACGCTCGCCGTCTCGACCGGGCCGGAGACGAGGCGGAGCACGCCGCGGTGCTCGCGATCGAGGTCGTGGAAGAGCGTGTAGCGCACCGTGACGTCGGGCGCGCCCCCCGCATCCCGCCCGGGCGAGGAGGGCGACGTAGGGGCCGTCGGAGTGCGACGCGAGGCGGAGCCTGGCGCGGGGCCCTCGAGATGGCGCGCGATGAAGTCGGCGCGAAGGGCGTCATCCTTCGCGTCGAGCGCGGGTAAACAGCGGGAAACGTCCCCCCGCACAAACGGGCAACTGCCCGGTTTTACTAGAAAACTCCGACCTTCCGGTCGGGGCGAGTGGATTCGAACCACCGACCCCTAGACCCCCAGTCTAGTGCGCTAACCAGGCTGCGCTACGCCCCGGGTCACCCCTTACGATGGGGCAGGTGCAACCTAGTCGCATGCCTCTCCTTGCGCAAGCGCTTCGTTGCCGGGCACCGACGCCGCCCGGCGCTCGCCGGTCCCTCGCCGGAGCGCGTGGAAGGCCACACGCGCCGAAACGAACAGCACGACCGGGGGGACGACGACGACGACCACCACGCGCACGACGACGAAGAGCGCCGCCAGCAGCGCCGCGACGGCAGAGCTTCCGCCGCGCCCCGACGCGAGCAGCACGTGGGCGACGTGCGCTTCCGCCATCACGTGGAGCAGGATCTCGTGCAGGACGACCAGGAGGAGGACCCCCACGAAGAAGACCGTGTATCGTGCAGGTATTCTCGTTGTCATCGCGACGCGCTCTCCAGCGTGGCAGGGACGCGGGTGGCCGTGAGCATCGCGAGCAGGATCGCGTCGCCCAGCGGGCCGCCCGTCGTGAACGACGTCTCGCGCGCGCCCACGCGTGGCGCGCCGAACAGGTGGACGGTGCCGTAGATCGATCGAAACGCGTCCTCGTCGGCGAACAGGCGGCTCGGCGCGAGCGCGAAGCCTGTTCCCGACACGCCGTAGCCGAGCACGATCGGCCCCGAGTCGATGTCTCCGCGTCCCGTCGCGCCTCGCGGGTACTCGCGCACGGCGCCGAAGCCGAGCACGGTTTCGTAGAGCTCCCTCCGGAGCGCGAGGAACAGATCGCGGCTGAGATCCTCGTCCGCGAAGGACACGAAGTACGCGCCGAGCGCCGTGCCGGACGCGCGTGCCCGATCGCCCGGTCGCCCGTCGGCGCCGACGGCCTGCACGAGCAGGCCGCGGTCCAGGTGCTTCTGCCGGATGGTGCGCGCGTACCTCGCGATGCGCGCCCGGTGATCCCCGCCCGTGGTGCGATCGTGGAGACCCAGCGCGCCGATCGCCGCGGCGTTGTCGACCGGGTAGATCTCGCCAGGGTAGGTCTCCAGGAGCTCGGGGCCGGCCAGCCGCCGTGCGATCGCCGCGACCACGGCGTCGTGCAGCCGCGCGTGTTTCGCGTCGCCGAGCGCGCGCTCCATCCCCAGCGCGAGGCCCAGGTAACCGAGGTAGGCGACGTGCCCCCGGTTGGTCGTCGCGAGCGTGTCGATAGGATCCTCACCCCACGCTTCCCGATCCCACGCCCGCGCGCCGGGCTCGAGCAGCCGGTCGATCGCCTTCGCCACGCGCCGTCGCGCCTCGATCCGCCGCTCCGGGCGCTCGATCGCGGTCTGCGCCTCGCCCATCGCCGCCATCATGTAGGTGCCGAAGAGCCACTCGCCGTCGTAGCGCCGCGATCCCGTCGCGAAGGTGGACGGGTCGAGCGGCTCGTCCACCCAGCGGCTCACCGATCGGGCGAGCTTCTCCGTCGTCTCCGGATCCCCGCGGTACCACGCGTCCGCGTCCCGCTCGCACACGCGATGCGGGACGACCGACAGCCCGAGCGCGAGCCACAGGAGCGACACGAGCGTGTTGACCAGGGTCCACCGTCCGCGCGTCTTCCTCATCCACGATGAGACGCGGGCGAGCGGCGGGATCTTGCGCCGCTCACCCACGTTCCCCGACCGCTCGCCTCAGCTTCCCCCGGCTCGATCCGCGTCGAGGGGGGCATACGCCCTCCTCCACGCTCCCCGGTGCCAGCGCACCCAGAGGATGGAACCCGCGAGGGTCGTCTCCGCGATGAACCCGAGCCAGCCGCCGAGCGCGCCGAGGCCCAGGGCCTTCCCGAAGTACCAGCCCGCCGCCGGGATGCACGTCCACGCCACGACGATCCCGACGAACGCGACGACGCGCACGTCCTTGGCGGCGCGGAGGGAGCCCCGGAGCACGATGTTCACCGCGTCCATGACCTGGAAGACGCTCGCGAGCCAGAGCAGGTGCACGGTGACGGCCGCCACGGCGAGGTCGTCCGTGAACGCCCTGGCTACGGGGCGCGCGAGCACCGCGAACCCGAGCCCGCAGACCGCCATGAAGCCGACGGCGAGCCCGAGCGTGGCCCGGTTCACGCGATCCGCTCGGGGCACATCCCGCGCGCCGAGCGCGCGCCCGATGAGCACGCTCGCGGCCTCGGAGAGAGCGATCCCGGGCAGGAACGACACGCGGAGCACGTTGATGGCGATCTGGTGCGCAGCGATCTCGACGGCGCCGATCGATCCGAGGATCGCTGTGAACGTGGTGAAGGCGAGCATCTCGCAGACGAACTGCACGCCCGTGGGAACGCCGATCTCGGAGACCTCGCGGATCGCCGCGAGGAGGCTCAGATCGGATCGGGCGCCGGGTCGTCGGAGCTCGTCTCGGAGCACGAGCGCGCCGAGCGCGGCGACCTCGAGGGCCTCGGTCACCGCGGTGGCGTAGCCCGCCCCCGGAACGCCCAGCGCGGGAAGCCCGAGGTGTCCGTAGATGAGCGCCCAGCCGAGGATCCCGTGGAAGAGGTTCCCGAGGAGGCCGACCACCATCGGGCTCTGCGAGTCGCCGAGGCCCTGCCGGTAGTGCGTCATCGCGGCGAGCGCACAGCTGAACGGCGCGCCCCACGTCACCGCGCGGAGCGAGTCGCGCGCGAACGGGAGCACCAGAGGGTCCGTCTTCGTCCACACGAGGAACCACGTGACGTCGCGCGAGATCGCCCACACGACCACGCCGACGGCGGTGGAGAGGATGAGGCCCGCCACGAGGTAGCGTGGGTGCTTCTCGGGCGTGCCCTCGCCGGTCGCGTGCGAGACGCGCACCTTGACCCCGCGCATGAGGCCGTACACGAGCGAGTAACCGAGGAACATCAGGGTGCTCGCGTACCCGACGCCGCCGAGCGCACCGGCCCCGAGGCCCGACACGAGGAACGTGTCGACCAGGCCGATCGCCGTCTCGCCGAACATCGCGGCGGCCATCGGCCACGCGAGGAGGAACACCTCGCGCGCCGGGGACGCCTCGATCGGCGGCGAACCCACCGGGAGATCGTTCGCCCTGGTCGATGGCGGTCGCTCGGAGCTCACGAACCGCACCCGGCGGTCCGTGGAGGGCGCCTCCGGGGCGACCTCGGGTTTGAGTTTCTCCGCTGATTCCATGGCAAGCTCCTTCGGAAAACCCGGGCACGATGGCCCGGGTCGCTCGGGAGCTCGAGGGGCCGCTCAGGCCCGCGAAACCTCGGGGAGCTCGAGGGGCCTCTTGGCGCCCTCGAACCCGAGGACGATCACATGTGTAGGTGCCAGACGTTGTCCTGCCCACCGCACGGGTACGCGGAGGCGAACGGGATCTGGCGGACGGTGTTCATGAGGCGGAGAGAGTTGACACGACGCGTCGCGATGTCAAGGCGACGCGCGATCACTTCGCCACGAGCATCAGGAACACGTCCTTCGCAGGCGACGCGCCGAGCGCGCGGGTCGCGACCAGGGAGAACGTCCTCGCGGCCTGCGGCGGGTAGAGCTCGAGCCCGGTGGTGCCCTGCACCTCTGCCGGGGGCGTGCTCCCGTCCGCCGGCGCGCGGAACCACCGCGTTCGGGTCTCGGGGTGATCGATCCACTCGAGCACACCGGCGCGCCCCGTCGGTCGCGTGGGCACCGTCTGCGTGCTCCTAACGGTCGCGATGTCGCGGTCGCGCGTGGCGTCGAGGAGGTCGCCCGCCCGGAGCACGTACGCCTCGAGCTTGGGCTCGGGATGGATCGCGGCCCAGTCGAGGTAGCCGAGGTGGGAGCCTGAGACGAGGACGGGGAACGCCTGCTTGCCGGGCAGCTTGCGGGTGACCCTCGCCCCCGTGGCGCGCACGTGGACGACCACATCGGAGACATCCCGTCTGTCATCATCGAAGCGACCGTCGGGATCCTCGGAGAAATCCGTCCAGGCGATGTGCGTCGCGGACACGTCGGCGAAGCGCTGCTGGCCGGGCGCGTCGGTGAGGCGCTCGACCGTCCTCTTCGCGACGTCGTAGAGGAAGATATCGGAGTCGCCCGCCAGCGTGCCCGCGAAGCCGGTGAAGACCACCACGTCGCCGTCCACGCGCGGCTCGGCGCCCAGCGCGAACGCGCCCGTCGGCCTCAGCGTGACGCCGCCGACGCGCACCACGACCTCGGGACGATCCTCGGGCCCACGCTCCCACGCGATGGTGTCGGCCGAGAGCGCGGGGCGGCGCGGGGAGTCGGAGCGAGGCGCGATCGTCTCCGCGGCGCCGGTCGCGAGATCCCGGGAGACGAGATCGCCGGTGGGCGCGACGTAGACCACGCGGCACCCCCACGCCGCGTACGGGGGATACCCGTAGAGGCCGTCGCCCGTGACCCCGATGCGCTGGACGCGGTCGACCGCGCAGGTCGGCTCGGGGGCCTGCCCGGCGTCGGCCGGGAGCGTCGTCGCCCCGGCGTCCCCCCCGGGCGGGGCGATCGTGGCGGCGGTCGTGCCTCCACACGCCGAGGCGAGCGCCACGACACAGCAGATCACCGGGTATCGAACGGAACTCATGACGCGCTCCCTCCCGATACTCTCCCACGAAGACCGAGCCGCAGCATCCTCTTCTTCAGCCCGTGCCGCGTGAGGCCGAGCGCGGCCGCCGCGTGGGTGATGTTCCCCTCGCTCTTGCGCAGGGCCCGCTCCACGTCCGCGCGCTCGCGGTCGGTTCGCGAGTCGCGCTTCTGGGGTGCGGCGCGGATCGCGCGGGACAGGTGGCCGACGTCGACCTCCGAGAGGCTCGAGGCCGCGAGTCGCTCGACCTCGTGGCTCAGCTCGCGGACGTTCCCGGGCCACTCGTAGGACAGGAGGCGCGCGAGCGCGCGCGGTGAAAGGACGAGCTCCTTGCCCTTCCTCGACGCGAAGTCGCGGAACAGGACCGGGACGTCCTCGGGCCGCGCGCGGAGCGGCGGGAGGTGGATCGTGAGGACGCCGAGGCGGAAGTAGAGGTCCCGCCGGAACGTGGAGGTCGCGTGGTCGAGCTCGCGGTTCGTGGCAGCGACGACGCGCACGTCGAACGAGCGCTCGTCGTCCGCGCCAACCGGCCGGTACCGCCGCGTCTCGAGCGCGCGGAGGAGGGTGGCCTGGCGCGCGGGGGAGAGCTCGCCCACCTCGTCGAGGAGCAGCGTGCCGCCCGCCGCGCGCGCGAGCAGGCCCGCGCGCGGCCGGTCCGCGCCGGTGCACGCGCCCTTCGCGTGGCCGAACTGCTCGGCCGCGACGAGGGTGTCGGAGATCGCGGCGCTGTTGACCGCGACGAAGGGCCCACGCGCGCGCGGCCCGTACGCGTGGAGCGCGCGCGCGAAGACCTCCTTGCCGGTGCCGGTCTCGCCCAGGATCAAGACCGGCAGATCGGAGTCGACGGCGGCGTCGAGGCGCGCCTTCGCCTTCTCGATGGCGCTCGACAGACCGACGACCTCGGGGAAGGCGCGCCGGGAGGCCCGCATCGGCGCCTCGCTCGAGGGCATGAAGCCGATCGACGCCTCGGTGCGGGGGTGGAGCGCCGTGCCACTCTGGCTCGTGGACGCGCCATCACCCACGGCGCTGGCGAGTGGAACCGCGCGGGATCCGCGCTCCTCGAGACGCGCGATCACGCCGGCGAGCAGGACCCAGAGCGCCACCGACGCGTCGGAGAGACCGTCGAACGCGCCCGCGACGAAGCGGTGCTCGAGGACCAGGACCACGCCTCCGGCTCCCGCCCGGGCGAGGGTCGAGCCGCGCCGCCCTCCGCCGAGGTCCGCCTCCCGGACGTATGTCGTCTCGGCGCCGGCCTGTCTCACGATCGCCGTCGGGACGCGGGCCTCGGCGGACGGGATGGCCACGCCGTCCACGTCCACGCCGATGGCGCGCTCCACCTCGCCCGAGGGGGCGCGCGTGACCAGGAAGGCGCGCTCCGCGCTCGAGAGGCGCACGATCGTCGAGAGGAGGGCGAGCGTCGCCTCTTCGTGGGACGCCCCGGCCGCGACGCGGTCGAGCACGTGGGTGACGATCTCCTGGGGAGGGGCGGGAGCGCGGATGGGTTCCATGAATCCTCGGGGTTGCTTCGTGCGGACGCTCCGGAGAAGGGCGATCGCCGCCCGCTCCGGCTCCGCAAGGGATCTCTCGCGTGCGAGACGGGCGGCGCGGATCGCGAGGCGCGCGGCCTCCCGGGGCCTCGCGGGCAGCGCCGCTCGCGCTGCCTTCGCACGCACGAGGAGCGCGCGGCAGGCCACGAAGGGGTCGGCAGCGGCGATGTCCCCCGCGAGGCCGTCGAGGGTCGCCAGTGCCGCGCGGCTCGAGCCCAGGTCCGCCTCCGCGTCGGCCCGCACGAGCACGAGGTCCGCCCGCACCTGCGCGGCGAGCGCGTCACCGAGGGCCTCCGCCTCGCGTACCCAGGTGATGGCCTGCGCCGGGTTGCCTCGCCGGAGCTCGAGATCGGCGCGCGCGGCGAGGCACCAGCCGTATCCTGCCTTCTGCGACAGCGCGACCGCCAGGCGGGCCGCCTCCGCGAGCGCACGCTCGGCCGCGTCGTGCTCACCGAGCTTCGCGCGCGCGATGCCCAGGTTGAGCAGGCACGAGCGCGTGCCCGCGAGATCGCCGAGCGCGCGCTTCCTGTCCAGGGATCGCGCGAAGAGGCTCGCGGCCTCGGCCTCGCGGCCCCGGTACAGGGCGACCACGCCCCCGTTGTGGTCCATCCGGGCGAGCTCCTCGGCGTCCGCGTCGTCGACCCGCGCGAGGATCGCTCGGGCGTCCGAGAGGCAAGCGTCCGCTCGTGGCCAGTCGCCGCGGTAAAGCGCGATCGCGCCGACCTGCGCCCGGGCATACGCTTCGTCGGCCGCCAGCCCCGCGTCGATGGCCGCGGAGATCGCCGCCGCTCCGAGCTGCTCGGCGTCCTCGAAGCGGCCCTCGCGCACGGCGACCTCGGCGCGGCGCCGACGCGCGAGCGACCGGACGCGCAGGTCGGCGTCCCCGGCCTCGTCGAGCCACTCGAGCACGGCCGGGTGGAGCCTCGCCGTGCCCGCGTCGCGCACGAGCCGCTCGAGGCGGAACAGATGGGCGTGGGTCCTGCACGCCGGGTTACCCGCCAGCCAGAGCAGCGCCTGCGTCTCCTCGGCACGCATCCCCGCGCGTGCGGCGCGCTCGCGTGCCGACTCGTGGAGGGCCACGATCGCGTGCGGCGCCGCCTCGCTGCCGGCCAGCGAGAGCAGCGCGCCGGCGGGGGCGTCCGGTGACGCCAGGAGAACGCGCGCCGCGTCGTCCACGATCGGGTGATCGGCGAGGGCCCGCGCGAGCTCGCGCGCGAGCGCGGGGCTGCCCACGTCGATTCGATCCTCGCGCCGCGACACGAGCCCCGCGGCGAGGAGCTCGGCCACCGCCTCCTCGCCCGCACCGAGCCGGGTCGCGAGCGTCGGGTCCACGACGCCACCCACGCAGGCGATCGCGCCGATCGCGCGCCGCGCGGCGGGCGTGAGCGCGGCTGCGCGCGCGAGGATCGCCTCCTCCGACGCCGGGAGACCCCCGCGGTGGGCGACGATCCACCCCGGGAGGCCTCGCGAGACGTGCGCGAGTCGCGCGCGCTCCGCGGGGTCCGAGACGCCGAGGTCCACGCAGAACGCGTCGATCTCCGCGGGGGACAGCGCACCGAGCCGCACGCTCGACGCGTCCGCCGGCGGCGCGGTGCGGCGGGCCGCCACGATCACGAGATCGCGCCGTCCGCTTCGCGCGTCTCCCGTGGGCTCGCCGTGGCGGCAGCGGTACGCCTCGAGGGCTCGCACGAGATCCTCCGACGCGCGATCGAGGTCGTCGAGGACGAGCAGGACGCCGCGGGCTCGCTCGGGCGCGCTGATCAGGAAGGGCAGGGCGGCAGGGTCTCCGCGCAGGAACGCGACGAGGGCGGGCTCGCGGTCGTCGGGCCACGTGACGCGCCGCGAGGCCCTCCCCGCGAGCGCGGCGGCGGTCTGGAGGCGCCCGAGGAGGTGGCTCTTCCCCACGCCGCTCGGACCGACGAGGTACCGTACAGCCGGGCCCTCGGCATCGAGCAGCGCGCGCAGCGCATCCGGGTGCGCCTCGACGGAGCCCGTGGGGGCCGCGAGCGATCCTCGTGCGTCGATCGACGCAAGGATCGCCCGCGCGTCGGCCGGGCGATCCTCCGGGTGATCGGCGAGGAGCGCGTCGACGGCCGCCGCGACGCGAGGGTTGACCCACGGCACCACGTCGGCCCGCGGCGCACGCCTCCGCGGAGGCGGGGCGCCCGTTGCGACGCCCCACAGGAGCGCGCCGAGGCCGAACAGATCCGCGCGCACGCCGACCCCAGCCCCCGCGAGAAGCTCGGGCGCCGCGTACGCGCGCGTCCACGCGATCGCCGGGAGTCCGCGCCGGACCGCGGCCCCGAGGTCGAGCAGGACGGGTCGGTCGCCCGATGCGATCCGCACGTGCTCGGGCTTCAGATCCCCGTGCACGACGCCGGCGTCGTGGAGAGCCGCGATCGTGGTCGCGAGGGACGCGACGAGCGCCACGAAACGCTCCCGCGCCACGCGGGGCTCGGCGGCGTGGATCCACGCCCGCGCGTCCGGGCCTTCGACGTAGTGCTCGACGAGGAAAGGCGCGCCCGTGACCGCGTCGCGAGCAAAGTCGTGCGCGCGCACCAGCCCCGGCACGGCGAGCCTCGACAGGTGTCGGAGCTCGCCCTCGAGGACGCGCGCGTTCGCGGGATCTCCGACGACCTTCGCGACGAGCGGCAGCGCCGGCGCCTCGCGGTCGATCACGCGTACGACGCGGCCCTGTCCGCCGGAGCCCACCGGCGCGCCCACCACGTAGCGCGGGTGCTGGATCGTCGGCGCGGCCACGGGAAGCAAGGTTACCACTGGACGCCGCCGAGTGAAGCACGACGGGTGCCAGTCAATAACCTCAGCAGTTTCGCGCGCTCCAGAGGATAGTGGTAACCTCGTCGGGCTCGCGGGTTACCATTGGTTACCGTCTGTCGACGAAGCGGTAGACCTGCGCGGGTTTCGACGCCGTGGCGCGCTTGCCGCGGGCGGGCTCGAGCACGCCGTCGTCGAGCATGCGCAGGAAGCGTCGGCGGAAGTTGCCGGGATCGAGCGTGGTCCCGAGGATGACCTCGTGGACCGTGCGAAGCTCCGCGATCGTGAAGGTCTCGGGGACGAGCGCGAACGCGACGCTCGTGCCCTCCAGATCGCCCCGGACCCGCGCGAGCGCGCGCTCGACGATCTCGTCGTGGTCGAAGGCGAGCGGAGGGCGCTCCACCACGGGGAACCAGCGCGCTCCCGCCGCATCTCCTCCGCCGGAGACGTGAGGTACGAGCGTGGGCCGCACGAGCGCGTGGTACGCGACGCTGATGACCCGCGTGCGCGGATCGCGGTTCGGTCGCCCGAACGCGCCGAGTTGCTCGAGGAGGGCGGCCCCCGCCGGGAGCCCCGTCTCCTCGCGGAGCTCGCGGAGGGCGGCGTCGTACAGATCCTCTCCCTGATCCTTCGGCCCCTCCCCGACGCGGACGAAGCCGCCCGGCAGGGCCCAGCGCCCCTTGAACGGATGCTCACCGCGCGCGACGAGCAGGATGGAAAGGACGCCGTCGAGGATGGTCAGGACGACGAGGTCCACGGTGACGGACGGCCTCGGGAACTTGCCCGGGGCGTACGCCGCGAGGAACGCGGCCTCGTCGTCACGCTGCTTCCGCCTCGCCACGCGCCGACCCTTACCTCATCGCGGCGGCGCGCGACGAGTTGTTTCCGGTGATCCGGCCCGGCGTGTCAGGGCGCAAAGAACCCGCGGCCCGCCCCGGGCCCGACGGCCCGGGCGCTCGCGCGGATCGCCGAGCGCGAGACCATGCGGAACATCCTGCGGATCTCCGGCGGCGTCGCCGTGGAGGCGACCGCGATGGATCGGTCCGGGACGCCCATGCGGAGGGCGACCTTGCGGAAGTCCGTGGCGCTGCCGACGCCGACGAACGCGAGCTGGAACGCTTCCTTCGCGAGCAGCGCCTTCGACAGGCGACCACACGCCGCGGCCGTCGCGCGGGAGCCGCAGTCCTCTCCATCGGTGATCACGACCACCACGCTCTTGCACGGCGTGCCGCTCTCGCGGAGCTTCTCGGCGTACGCCACGTTGGCGGTGAGCGCCGAGATCCATGTGTCGTACAGCCGCGTGGCGCCGAGGCCGGCGTACGTCCGGGCGTCGAGCCGCGTCGCGTCGCCCACGGGGACGTAGCTGTGGAGGACGCGGATCTCGTCGCTGAACGTCCACTGCGCGAGGAGGATCTCGTCCCGCTCGCGCGCGTCGCCGAACGCGTCGACCAGCTGGTTCTGCCCCTCGCGCACGGCGTCCTCGAGGCCCGCGGCGGCGATGCTGCTGGAGGCGTCCACGAGTAGCGTGACGAGCGTGACGTCGGACGCGGTGATGTCCTCGGTGTCCATGCCCGATGCTCCGGCGACGACGACGGCGCCGAGATCGCCGCCGAGCGCGGCGCCGCCCGAGAACGAGGCGGTCAACGAGGCGCCGAGGGAGGTCGGGAGCGTGCCGCCCGCGCGCGAGAGGAGGGCCTTGACCTGCTTCGAGTCCATGGCGCTCACGCCTCCACCGGATCGGTGGTCTTGACGACGTTCATGCCCGCGCGGCGGAAGTCCTCGATGGCGCGATCGGCGAGGCGAGGGAAGTCGAGCGCAGGCGGGAGCGGATCGAGCGGCGGTGCCGGCACCGGGCTCATCGCGTCCTCGAGGATCCAGATCTTCGAGAGGAGCTTCGGATCGGTCGACGTGATGTGGGCCTCCAGATCGCGGAGCGTCGAGAGCACGCAGTGGGACTTCGCCTGGCCGAACACGTACACGCGGTCGTAGTCCATGAGCACCTTGAAGAACGCCGCGTTGAAGGCGCCGACGGGCTTGTTCCCGAGCTCCTTCACCTCGGGCGCGAGCACCGAGTAGTTCTCCGTCATCGCGTGCGTGCCCTTCGTCTCGAAGTGCGTCTGGTGCGAGCGCGCGACGGCGTGGAAGATGGAGGCCTCCATGAGCGACGGCACGAGCGCGTGCGACAGGCCACCGAGGAGCGTGTGGTACGGCCAGACCGTGAGCACGTACTTGCCGGTGGCCTCGAGCTTCTTCGTGTACTCCAGGCACTCCGCCGGGTGGCAGATCGGCTTGTACTTGCCCTGGCGCACGTCGTCGTGGGTGATCGTGGTGAAGGGGGGCGGGTTCTTGCCGTCGTCGTCCACCCAGAACGCGGGGTGGAAGATCTGGAACACACGGTGGGTGTCGAGCGAGAAATGAAGGCCAGTGATCTTCTCCAGATGCAGGTAGAGCCAGTCGACGGTGCGTCGCGTGTCCTCGACGGCGCCGGGGACGAACAGGCTCGCGCCTGGCGTGCAGAAGCCGACCTGGCAGTCGATGCCGAAGGCGGCGATGCGGAACCGATCGGCGGAGCTCGGGCCGATCCGGCCCTCCTTGCGGGCGCGGTGCGCCTCCTCCGCGACGATCTGTGCCCGCTCCACCCAGAGCTCGGGCGTCCGGGCGGGGTCGTGGAATCTGGGCTTGTCCATGGTGTCTCGGTCCTCTCGTGGGGTTGAACGTATCGCGTCAGGTGGGGGTCAGGGAGCGCACCTCGGTGGGCGTCACGGCGAACAGCGAGCCCCGGGGTCCCGCGTGGAGATCGACCACGCCGAGGTCGCCCACGTCGAACGTGCGCCTCGCCTCGAAGCGGCGCGTCGACGGGTCCGGAGACAGGACGACGAGGCCACTCTTCGTGGAGAGCACCACCTGTCCGCGGGACACGGCGGGCCTGCCGGCGCCGACCCACGGGCTGGCCTCGTCCGCGACGCGGGCCTCCTCGATGGCGAGTACCCGGCCCCGCGCGTCGACGAGCGCGGCCACGAGGTGCTCGCGCCCGGCCTCCTCGCACGTGGCGACGAACAGCGCGTGCTCGTCGTCGAAGACGCACTCGGCGTGGGTGACCTTGCCGCGGAGCGCGGGCATCCCGTCGACGTCGCGGAGAGGGCCGCGTGCGACGTCGAAGACGAAGAAGACCGCCATGCGCCCGGGCCGGTAGAAGCCGAGGCCCAGCGCGGCACCCGCGCGGAACCAGGTCTGCCCGGCGAGCACGCGCCCGACGAGGGTGCCCGCCTGCCGGCGCCTGAGCACGCCGTCGTCCGAGGTGAAGGTCTCCTCGCCGGGGAGCGCCAGCGGCCGAGCCTCGTCCTCGACCCGGCTCCCGTCCTCGCGGAGGAGGCCGTCGGGGGTGCGGTGGACGACGCGGATCGCGCCGGACACCACGCGCGCCTCGAGGATGGTACCGGCCGTCGAGAACACGATGGCGCTCCGCACGGCGCCCTTCATGTGGCCGATCATGGCCGGGACCTGCGCGTGCGCGGTGCACACGGGGCACGCGGCGCGCGCGTGCTCCACGCCGCAGGTGCACCGCGTGAAGGTGACGGCGCCAAGGACCACCTCGGGGAGCGGGTCGCGGCGGCCCTCCTCGAAGATCCCGTGGAACCAGTGCAGGAGAGCATCCGGGAGCACGCGCGGCGGCGACGCGACGACGGGCCGCTTGACGCCGGCGCGGAGGACGCTCACGCGGGCCTGGGCCCGCGCGAGCAGCGTGGCGTACGCCGGGTGCACGCCGCCGTAGGGGTGCACGTAGAGCAGGCTCGAGAACAGGAGGACCGCGAGCGCGTAGTGGTCCGTCTCGGGCGAGAAGAAGCCGCCCGCCGCGAGGTCGTGGCCGTACAGCGCGGGATCGACGTAGCGCTCGTGCGCCACCTCGCAGGGGAAACCTGCATACTGCATGGATTCCGCGTCGATGAGCGCGATCTCGCGCGCGTCGCCGGCAGCCTCGCGCGCCGCCACGAAGATCAGGTTCCCCGGGTTGACGTCGCCGACGATCACCCCGGCCGCGTGCAGCTCCCGCACGACGCGAGCGACGCGCACGAAGAAGGCCGCGACCCACCCGGACGAGAGCTTCCCATCCCGTCCTCGCCGCGAGAGGAGGACGCCAGCGTCTTCCGCACCCTCGACGAGGCGCATCGCGTAGCCGGCCGGCTGGCCGTCCGTGTCGAGGACGATGGCCTCGGGGCGGACCACCTGGGCCGGGAGCCCTCGGGGGAAGCGCTCGATCTTCTCGCGCTTGCGAGCGCTCATGGGATCGAAGAAGACCTTCACGGCGCGGCCGGGCGCCACGCGGTACACCTCGCCCTCGCCGCCCTGCCCGACGCGCGCGTGGGCCTCGAGGGCCACGATGCGCCCGCCGTCGACGACGCGCCTCACGAGGCCACCGCCGGCGGAAGAGCGGCCGCGGGCCCGTGGGATCCCGGCCGGACGATCGCGACGCACGTCGCGTCGTCGAGGACCTCGCCGGCGTCGCGCGCGCGGAGGAGCGCCTTGCGGAGAAGGCTCGGGTTGCGCGCGACGCGTGACGGCGAGAGGTCCGGCGCACCGAGGAGGTGGCTCGCCCCATCCGTCGCGATCACGACGCTGTGGATCGCGGCCGCGGCGCCGTGCACGTGCGTGACCGGGGCCGGGCAGGCGAGGCCCGGGAGGAGCGCGTAACCCGCGTAGGCGGGCATGTTCTCCTCTCCGGCGTCGAGGATCTCCACGCGCGCGTCGACGGCGAACGCGCCGTCGCCGACGCCGAACACGAGGACCGACGCCTCGTCCACGACCGCCACCAGGTACGTGAAGAGCAGGTAGTCCGCGATGAAGGCAGCACGGTCCCGCGCTGCGCCCCGCACGAGCGCGCGGAGCGCACGCAACAGCCGGCCGTGGACCGTTCCGGCCGTCGCGTCGCTCACGCCGTGGCGTACCACGTGATCCTCGGTCGCGTGGGCGAGCCAGACGGCCCCGAGCCGCGCGCCGACCTCGGAGAAGGGGGCGCTCGAGCAGCCGTCGGTCACCACCGCGATCGTGCTGGCCGTGCCAGCGAGGACCGCGAGGCCGTCCTGCCCGTCCCGGCCGAGGCGGAGGTGGTCCGCGCCGGTGATCGAGCCCGCTGCGACGACGAACGCGCGTCCCGGTGGATCAGTAAAAGTCATAATGACCTTATATTGAGTCCGTGGAACTTTTTATCAAGGCCGCTCTGGGTCTCCGCGCGGACCTCACCCCCCTCCCCTGAAGGGACTCCCCTGAGGAATCCCCTCATTTTCGAGCCCGAGCACGAGCCCGAGCCCGAGCCCGATTCCTGCGCAACGAACCCGCGGTTCGTCCCGACTGGCGGGCATGGACGGGTTCGAACATGAGC
>SXNL01000215.1 GCA_005777185.1 Myxococcales bacterium | reverse complement strand
GGCGGAGCCCGCGGGGGCTGCCGCCGATCCCGTGCCGGGCGGAGGGCCCGAGGCCGCGAGCGCAGGTGTGGCTGACGCGGACGCCGCCGCCGATGCGAGGGCGCTCGCTGACGCGCTGGCCGTGGTTGGTCCGCCGGAATCGGGCTTCGCGGACGCCGACGCTGACGCGAACGCAGCCGCGGACGCCGACGCCGCGACGCGCGGCTTGCCCGACGCGGAAGCGATGGGCTCGAGCGCCGACGCCGTCGCCTGCGTGGGGACCGCGCTCGTCGTCGGCGCGGGCGCCGTCGCGACCGGGGCCGGTGGCGGGTGGGTGGAGAGGAGCCCCGGGACCACGAGCGCCGCGACGCCGACCGCGCCGAAGGCCCCGAGCGCCACGAAGACGCCGAGGCGCGCCTTGCGACGCCGCTCCTCGGCCTTCTCGTCGGGAGGGTCCGTCGCGCCGGACGTGGCCCACGGGTCCGCGGTCGCCGATGGCGGCGCCGACGCGCCGGAGTCGGTCAGCGGCTTCGAGCTCGTGGCCGCCGCCCGGCCGCTGTCGGTGTTCCACGTCGCGTCGACCGCGAAGTCGGCCGAGGCCGGCGCCGGCGTGGGCGTGAAACTCGACGGCGGCGGCCGCTCCGACGCACGTCGCGACGAGGCTGGCCCGCCGAGCGGCAGGATGCGCTTCGTCCGCTCGAACGCATGCGCGGCGTCCTGGGTTCCGAACGGGACGAGGCACGACGCGAGCTCCGTCACCGACGCGTACCGCTCCTCCGGCCGGCGCCGGAGGCACTTCATGACGACGGCGTCGAGCTGCACGCCGATCTCCGGCCGCGACACGCGGAGGCTCTCGGGCTCCGCCTCGTGGATCGCCGCGAAGAGGGCGACCGCGTTCTCGCCGTCGAACGGGGTGCGCCCGGTGAGCAGCTCGTACGCGATGACGCCGAAGGCCCACACGTCGCATCGGTGGTCCACGTTCTTGGAGTCGCGGAGCTGCTCTGGCGACATGTACAGCGGCGAGCCGAGGATGGCGGACGTCTTCGTGACGTTGCCGCTCTCTCCCGGACCAGCGCGGAGGGCCTTGGAGATGCCGAAGTCGAGCACCTTGACCCGCACCGTCCCATCGGGTCGGCGGGCGAGGAACAGGTTCGCCGGCTTCAGATCGCGGTGCACGATCCCGAGCGCGTGCGCATGCGCGACCGCCTCGATCGCCTGCATCAGGTGGTCGGCGACCTCCTCGACCGGGAGCGGCCCGTGCTCCTTCAGGCGGTGGGCGAGATCGTGTCCGTCCAGGTACTCGAGCACCATGTACGGGAGCCCGTCCTCGAGCTGGCCCACGTCGATCACCTGCGCGACGTGATCGTTCTCGATGCGCGCGGCTGCGCGCGCCTCGTTCATGAAGCGGACCGCCGCATCGGCGTTCTTGACGATCTCGGGCATCAAGAGCTTGACGGCCACGCGCTTGCCGAGCAGCTGGTGCTGCGCCGCGAACACGACGCCCATCCCGCCCGCGCCGAGCAAGCTCTCGAGCAAGTACTTGCCGAGGAGGAGATCGCCGACCTTCGGCAGGTTCATCCGTGGATCAGCCGAGCTTTGCGTTCAGGAAGGAGCGGAGCTTGATGAGCGTCTTCGGATCGCGCGTGAAGCTGGGGGTCTGGTATCCGTCGGCCCAGGCGGAGACCTCGTGGAGGAACGCGCTCCGCGCCTCGGCGTTCGTGAGGATGTCCTCGACGGTGCGGCCCCGCGCCGCGCCCTTGTGGAGCCCCTTCACGTACGTTTCGAGCGCGGGGTAGACGTCGCCTAGGAACGCCTTCACGTCGTCTGCGTCCTCCGCGAGGGTGCCGAGGGGCCCCGCTTTCGCGTCGGGCGATTCACTGACCGCGAAGGACGCCGCGACACGCAGGACGAACGCATCGTCGCAGAAGCCGAGGTCGTCGACGCCGTCGGGGATCAGGTCGAGCGACTTGAAGATGTAGTTCAGCCCCGCGGCGGCGTAGCGCCGCGTGGCCTCTGGCGCGTCGGAGTCGACGACCTTCGCCATCGTGCGCGCGTCGTCGCCGAGCGTGCGCAGCCAGTTGGGGAACATCTCCAGGTACTTCGTGTCGATGGAGGGCTCGCTCATGGATCACGAGGGTACCACCGTCCGCCGCCGGGCGTCCCCGGAAAGCGCGCGGCCACGGCCCGCGCCCGCCTACCTGAAAGACGGCGGCGCGGATCTCGGGCCTCCCCGGAGGGAGGGCGGGACGGCGTCGTCGCGCAGGCTCCGTGGAGCCGGCTCGGTCGTGCCGGACGCCACCTTCTCGGCCACCCTCGAGGCCGTGTCGACGATCTTCGACGCGGCCGCTGCGCGCGCGGTCTTCTGCTCGAGCGTCGCGTGGTCGACGACCGCGTGCCCCTCGAGCAGGTCGAGGTAGTCGAGGTCGAGCTCGCCGCCGCTCGGCAGGATGAAGACGCCGAACAGGTGCGCCTGCCGCCGCACCTCCTGCACGAGCTGCCGGGGCACGTGGAGCGCGGCGTGCGTGATGAGGTGGATGACCGGGTCGCGCTGCTCGCGCGCCCGGAGGAGGGCGATCTCCGTCGCGAGCTGGGCGAACACCCGCGACGGGTTGCGACCGCGCTCGCCCTTGAAGCCGAGGAGATACGCCGCGGGGAGCTGGTTGGGCTTCGCGCGCTGCACGTCGTACAGGCGCGAGTCGAAGAAGCGCATCCACACCTCCTCGCCCGAGAGCTGGAGCTTCTTGCCGAGCGCGATGGCGAGCCCGCGCGCGAACACCTGCCGATCGCCGCGCATCGACGCCGAGGCGTCGATGAGGAGGTAGTGGAGCCGCCGCGCCTCGTCCGGGGCCTGCTCGCGCGTGTAGAAGAGGATCTCGTTCTCCATCATGCGGCGGGCGAACTCGTCCGGATCCCACGCGAGCTCCGTGAGTACGAGCGAGTCGAGCGAGCCCTTGGAGCCGATCCCCGCGTACCCGTGGATCGCGTGCGTGCCGGTCGCCTTGTTGCGGTGCGTCTCCAGGATGCTCGGGAGGAGCTCGAGCGAGAAGTTGACGATGTCGTTGGCCGCCGGGCTCGAGATGGCCGCGAGCAGATCCACGTGCGCGAGCGCGCCCGCTGCGGTGGACTCCGGGCCGAGCATTCCGAGGAGGCGGAGCGTGTCCAGATCGAGGGCGTCCGCGAGCGTGAGCACGTGGAGGCGAGCGCGGCCGAGGGCGTCGAGGACGGCGAGCTCGAAGTTGCGCGGAACGGAGGGGAACAGCGTCGGCAGCTGGGGGTCCATGTCGCGGACCATCTCCGGATCCAGCGGAATGGACGCCGTGTACGACGGCCGCGCCGACACGCGCTGCACGAGCGATCCGAGGACGCGCGCGAGGACGACGACGATGAGATCGTCCGACAGGCGCATGGTCCGTGCGCGCGCAGACGCCTCGCTCTGCGCGACCTCCGCGATGACGCTGCGGTGCATGCCTGCCAGCTCCGACGCGCGCGGCAACCTGGAGAGGATCGCCTCCTGTCCCTGCCGGGGCCCGATGTCCAGCTGCTCCTTCGGCGCCGCGTACAGGAGCCCGAAGTCGTGCACGAGGAAGAACGGTAGGTGGAGCCCGAGCCTCGCGAGATCGCGATACCAGCGGATCGCGCGGACGACCATCATCGGCGACTGCGCGCGGACGGAGGAGAGCGCGAGTCCGCCGAGGGGGCCGGTGACGGCGGGATCCTTCTGGAGGGTGGAGGAGACCGGCAAGGGTGAGGAGAATAGCAGGGTTGGGCGGGTCCACCGTCAATACGACGGCTTGGCCTGGCCCACGAAGGTCAGCGCGAGCCTCACGTACTTGGGGACATCCGTCGGCGCCCCCAGGTTCGCGGTCAGGATCTCCATCGTCCGCGGATCGATCAGCACGTTGAACGGGAAGCCCGCCACGCCGAGCGGCGCGGTGCGCTTCGCGCGCGCATCGAGCAGCACCGTGAAGTTCGTCTGGTGCTTGTCCATCCATCCCGTGAAGTCCGCCAGGCTGGGCCCGTTCGGCGAGACGGCCCCCTGCGCGATCACCTGCAGCAGCACGGCTCCCTCCGCGACGAGCATCTCGCGCGCCGCGACGGTCGCCCGGGTCTCGGACGCACAGATGGAGCACCACGTGGCGGAGATCTGGATGTGGATCGCCTTGTAGCGCGCAGCCGACGGATCGAAGTAATCGGCGAGGGAGACCGTCTTCAGACCGGCCGCGCGGTTGGAGTCGGCGTAGCCCTGGAAGGCCATGTTCGCGATGCGATCGCCGCGGATGGTCCCCTTTCGCGCCGTCCAGCCGATGTTGTCGGTCGGGTACGGGACACCGTCCGGGTTGGCCGGTGCGGGCGTGATATCGGGATCCGGGAACTCGGCATCGCCCTTCGCCGCGCTCGAGCACGCGGCCACGCCGGCCACGCCGGCCCCGTAGAGCGCGATCGCGAGCGCCGCCACGGGGATCGACGGGGCGGGGAGGGGCCTCATGGTTTCCCTACGAGCATGACAGCGCGGCGGGTCCGCGTAAAGTTGCCGCCCCTTGTCCGGATCTGCTACCGGGATCGATCGATGAGGAAGGCCGCCGCGATCAGCCTGCTCGGCGTCTGTGCGCTTCCGGTCGCGTCGGGCTGCGACGTCGGGACCGGCACCGGGTACGTCCGGGAGCCGGCCATGCCGCTCGGGCCCACGCTCGCGGCGCAGGCGCTCCCGCCGGCGCAGCTCCCGCCGGCGCAGGCGCGGACGATCGGGGGAAGGCCCGATCCGCGGGTCACCGTGGGGGGCCGGAGCCTCGGGATCTTCCGCAACACGTATTACGACTTCCCCTCCGAGGGGGACTTCTCCGGGACCACCGTGAAGCTGATGACGGCCGCGTGCCAGCCCATCGCGGAGGTGCCGCGCGCGTTCCACGACGCGCTCTGCGTGCAGGGTTCGGGGTCGCTGAAGAAGGGCGGGACGGTGAGCTTCGCGAAGCGCGACTGCGCCTGCGCGGAGGTCTGCCCCCGCACCGGGCAGCGCATCTGCTACGACGCGCTCGATCGTACGAAGTTCCCCTTCGGGCGCGGCGCGGCGGGGACGCCGATCATGCCGCTCGTCACGGTCGCGGCCGACACGACGGTGCTGCCCCTCGGCACGCCGATCTACCTGCCGGAGCTCGACGGGCTGCCCATGCCGGGCGGCGAGCCTCTCGACGGGTGCTTCGTCGTGGAGGACCGCGGGAGCCGCGTGAAGGGCGACCACGTCGACATCTTCACGGGCTCGCCGAAGACGACCCGCATGCTGAACGAGCGCGTGCCTTCGAACGAGGGCGTCACCGTCGTCGTCGAGGTCGCGAAGTGTGAGCGGCTGAAGCGGCGGCTCTGATGGGTCGGCGCATGGCGCGCGCGATGGGGCTCGCGGCGCTCGGCCTGGCGGTCGCTGGCTGCGAGGAGGGGCGGCGCGACAGTGGGAACGCCGGGAAGGGGCCGTCGCCCGTCGCGACGCCGTCCGCCCTCGCGGGCGCGCTCGGGGTCGACGCGGCGATGGCGGAGGAGGTCACGGATCCGGCCGCGCCCGCGGGTGACCTCAAGGCGGAGATGGCGCGCTTCAAGGGCCTGGACGCGTGCGTGAAGGAGCACGCGGGGACGGATCCGCTCGTCGGCGACTCGCTCGACGCGATCGGGTACGACACGATCATCCGCGACAGCTGCCGCGTGCTCGAGGCGCTCACCTCGAAGGACGCGAAGCGGTGCGACGCCATCGGCTCGACCGCGCTGCGCGATCACTGCCAGGAGATCGTCGCGATCGTGTTCGCGACGCCAGCGCGGTGCCCGTTCGAGGTGCCGCTCGAGCCCGCGCGAGGGCGGAGCGGCGCGTGCGTGGCCCTCGCGGCGCGCGATCCGAGGCTGTGCACGCTCGAGGCCCACTCCCTTCGCTCCCGGTGCCTCGCGATGCTCCAGCGGGATCCGAAGGCGTGCGACGGCGCCGGAGACGTGCGGGCGCGGTGCGTTCGCGACGTGCTGCGCTACGGGAGCCTGCTCGACGGGGGAAAGGACAGGCTCCCGCCGCTGCCGACGGTCTCCGGGACGCTCGCCGTGACGACGGACGAGACGCGCACCGAGGACGTGGCGCGGGAGCTCGCCCGGGGCGTCGTGCTCGCGCAGAAGGGTCCTCGGTGGGTCGTCGACGTCGGCCGGTTCGAGCACCTCGGCGCATCGCCGGTCGCGCCGCCGCCGGGGAGGCCCGCGCGCCTGGCCGTCCGGCTCGTGCTCGGCCCGGACGGCGCGGCCGAGGTCGAGCGCGTGGAGCTGGAGATCCCGAAGCGCGGGACGCTCGCGTTCCCCGGCGTGACGGGTGCGTTCCGCGCCACGTACGCCGGGGAAAAGGTTCGCGGCGGGCCGCTCGCGCTCACCGTGTCCGGGAAGCTCGGCGACGTCGGCGTCAAGCTCGACGCGAAGGTGGTCGTGCGGGACGTGGTCGAGGACGCCGCGTCGCCTCGCCCAGGGGAGCGCGACCGGTAGCGACCCTCGTGCTAAGGTCGTCCTCATGTCCGTCCTCACCCTCCGGGGCGTCGGCGCGAGCCCAGGCGTGGCATCCGGGATCGTGGTGTTCGACCCCGACGACGCCATCCGCGCGCAGCGCGCGGGAGAGGCCGTGATCCTCATCCGCAACGAGACGTCACGCGAGGACGTGCCCGCCATCCAGGCGGTGGCCGGCGTCGTGGCGACGCGCGGGGGGCTCACGGGGGACGCGGCGATCGTCGCGCGCGCGCTCCGGAAGCCGTGCGCGGTGAGCTTCTCGAACGTGACCGCGATCTACTCGCAGGATCTGATGCGGATCGCGCGTCCGGGCGAGCCGCCGCTCGAGGTCCGGCGTGGTCGGAAGGTGACGCTCGACGGATCGAAGGGGACGCTCACGATAGACGAAGCGGAGCAAACCGCGTCCGCGTGACGAAGGGGTAGAACGCCTGCGCCGCCACGCCGCACGTGAGCGCGTACAGGAGCTCCTCCAGCGGGATCCCCAGCACGTACTGCTTCCCCACGAGGAGCCGGTCGGCGATCCACACCCGCTCGAAGACCCCGGGGAGCAGCCACGCGTAGACGAGGCACACGATCGCGTACGTCGCGCTCGACACGCCGGCCCCGAGGAGCGACGGCACGACGAGGTCCCTCCGGCGCACGAGCATGATCGCCGCCGCGAAGGTCATCGCGAAGAAGCTCGCATGGATCATCGGTAGCCGGAGCGCGCCGTACAGCGCGAGCGCGACGCCGAGCATCACCGCCACGAGCCCCGCCGCCCGCCGCGCCACGTCCGCCGCGCCCGACGGCTCGCCCGGCACGGGCTCGAGCCCGCGACGGAACACGAACGGGTACGCGGTCGTCGTGTAGGCGGCGGTGGCGGTCACCTGGAGCACGTCCTCGATCCCGAAGCCGAGGACGTGAACGAGATCGAACAGGAACGTCGGCCGCCAGTAGTCGCCGTAGAAGAAGCGCTCGGTCACCGCGAAGGGGAGGCTGCACGCGGCCGTGACGAGGACGACCCTGCGAAGATCGCGCCGCGTCGCGAAGACGATCGCGCCGGGGATCGAGCACAGGAGCGAGAGCGCGAGGAAGTCGTACTTCATCGCGTGAGGGCCGCGTGGACGAGGACCGCCTCGAAGCCGATCGTCGCGGCGAGCTGGGCCCCCACGCGTACGAGCATCCCGGTCGACCCCGGCGCCGCCGCGCGCAGGGCGAGCTGGACACAGGCGACCGCGAGCGGCACCGCGAGAAGCGCGGGGCCGGGCGAGAGGGGGGACCACGGAGAGGCGGCCAGCGCGAACGAGACGCACGAGAGGAAGAACGCGAGGATCCCGGAGTGTGCGCCCCCCAGCACGACCGGGATGGTGGCCTTGGACCCGGCGCGATCGCTCGGCTCGTCGGGGAGTGCGCTCGCGATCGCCGCCGCGAGGCGCGCCGGCAGGACGAGGCCGAGCGCGGGCCACGGGAAGGCGAGGGCGTCACCCGTCAGCGCCACGAACCCGAAGAGGGGGAGCACGACCGCCGTGCCGGCGATCTGGAGCAGCTCTCCGCCGCCGCGGTAGGAGAGCCTTGGGCCGAAGCTGTAGGCCCAGAGGAGCGCCACCGCGGCGCCCCACAGCGCGACCGGCCAGGGACTCTCGCGGCGGACGCCGAGGGCGACGGCGACGACGCCCGCCAGCAGGATCGCGATCAGCGCGGCGCGGAGGAGCGACGCGCGCGCGAGCGCCCCGGTGACGAGCACGCGGGAGCCGCCCGAGAACGGCGTGAACGTCCTGTTGTCGCGATCCGTCGCGACGTCGGCGACGTCGTTGGCGAACACGATGTAGAGCTGATCGAGGAGCCCGAACGCCAAGACGAGCGCGACGTCCCACGCGCGATCGGTCCACGCGCGGGCACCCGCGAGCGACATGCCGAACAGCAGCGGCATGGCGATGTTCACCTGCGCGGGGAGGCGCGCCGCGCGGATCCAGGCGGCCGCGCTCACGGTCTCACGCTCCGACGCCCACGCCATGGCGGCGTCGAAACACGAGGACGCCCGCGGCGAAGTAGACCATCGAGAGCAGCGCCAGCGCGAGGATGCGCAGCTTCACGCTCGCGAGGTCGCCGCCCGACATCAGTCGCGCGAACGCTGCGTGGAGGTGCGTCGTCGGCAAGAGGTCGAAGGGGCCGAGCACGACGCCGCCGATCGTCACCAGGCGCACGACCGGTCGCGGGAACACCACGCCCGAGAAGAGCAGAAGGAGGAACATCACCACGCTCGCGACGAGGAACGCCCTCCCCTGCGTGTCGGTGAGCGCAGCGACCCCGACGCCGACGCCGATGCTCGAGACGGCGCCGAGCACGGACAGGAAGAGCACGGCCGGCAGCCCGACCGAGGGCTGGAACCCGAGGACGCGGGCGCTCGCGAGCACCAGGGCCGCGCCGATCGCGGCGAGCGCGAGGTGAACCAGGCCGCCCCCGGCGAGGACCGACGCCGCGGACACGGGCCACGATCGAACGCGGCGCATCGCGCCGGACTCGATCTCGCGCGCGAGCCCGAGCGAGCTGGAGAACACGATCATGATCACCGAGAACACCAGCATGCCCGGGACGTAGACGTCGAACGCGCGGACGGGACCTGCGGGCGGGCCCGCCGCGCCCTCCGGTGCGAGGAGACCGTAGAGGATGGTGAAGAGGGGCGTCGTGAGCAAGGTCAAGAGCGTGCCCACCACGTCCCGGCCCTGCTGCCGCAGGGCCTTCTCCGCGAACAGGAGCGTCGTCCTCACGGGTCGATCGTCCTCCCGGTGAGGGCGAAGAACACATCCGCGAGCGACGCCTTGCGGGCCCTCACGGCGAGCGGGACCACGCCGTGCGATCGCAGCGCCTCCGCCGCGCGGGCGACGGGGGCGAGGACCTCGTCCACGTCGCACACGAGCGTGCTCCCGCGCCAGCACCGCGCGCGCGCCTCGGCGGCCTGGAGGACGAACCCCTCGATCTCCGCCCGCCTCGCGGGGTCGTCCTCGGCGAGATCGATCTCGAGGCACGCCGCGCCTCCGAGGCCGCGCATGAGAGCCTCGGGCGTGTCGACGCGGACGAGCTTGCCGCCGCTCAAGACGCACACGCGGTCCGCCATCCCGGCGATCTCGTCCAGGTCGTGGGACGCCATCACGATCGTCGTCCCGCGCGCGCGCTCCCGCGCGAGGCACGCGTGGAGGAGCGGCCTCTGCTCCGCGTCCAGGCCCGCCGTGGGTTCGTCGAGGCAGAGGACGGAGGGCGCGCTCGCCATGGACAGCGCGACGTTCAGGCGCCGGAGCATGCCCCCCGAGAGCGCGGACGCGCGCTTCCCCGCGTCCGCCGCGAGGCCCAGGTCGGAGAGGATGCTCTCCGCACGCGTCCTCGCGGCGGCTCGCCTCTCACCGTACGCCCGCACGGCGAGCTCCACCTGCTCGCGCGCCGTGAGATCGCCGAACACGGACGACCCCTGCGGGCACCAGCCCACGAACGCGCGACGGTCGCGGGCGCCGCGGGTGGGGACCGCGACGGCGCCGCCGTCCGGCGCGAGCTGGCCGGCGACGATCGAGAGGAGGGTGCTCTTTCCCGCGCCGTTCGGGCCCATGAGCGCGAGGATCTCGCCCTGGAACGCGGAGAGGTCGACGCCCGAGAGGACCGGCTCCCCGTCGAACGCGCGCGAGACGCCGCGGAGCTCGACGGACGCGACCCCGGTCACGTCGGCCCGGTGTCGCGGCGGCGGAGGCCGAGCTCGGCGGCGAGCTCCTCGCGCAGGGAGGCGTACGGCCTGTCCCATCGTGCGCGCCCGTTCACGTCGAAGGCCAGGACGGGAAGCAAGTCGCGCTCCGCGAGCGCGACGCAGAGCGCCCCCTCGTCCGCGGGCTCGCGCGAGAAGCCGAAGGGGTTCCGGTACGTCTCGTCCGCGATCGGGCCGTACTTCGCGTCGCCCTCGTCGATGAGACCCTTCAGCTCCTCGGCCCGGGACCGGAGGTACTCGAGGAACGGCAGATCGAACGGCCCCACGTGCCCCCGCGAGGAGGGATCCTTCGCGACCCACCTGCACCAGTCGAACCCGTAGAGGAAGTCGTGCGCGTAGCGGAAGCGGATCGGCGGCGCGCCGAAGACGGACCCGAGCTTGCACACGAGGTCGGCGGAGCGAACGACCGCATCGTCCGTGGTGAGCCGCGCGAGCGTGGCCGCGAGGAGATCGAGGTCGAGGAAGAGGTTCTCCGGGAAGCTCGTCGCGAGCGCTTCCTCGACGCGGACGAGCGCGGGCCCGACGACCGCGGCGTGCGCATCGTCGAGCGCGACCGCGCGCAGATCGCCCGCGATCTCGAGCAGCCCCCGCGCGCGCGACCGCCCGGGCGCGAGGGATCCATGCGTCCGGACGCCGCCTGCGGAGAGGCGGTCCTCGAGCGGCGAGAGTCGCGCGCGTGACGACATGGGAGCCAGGGAGGCTAGCAAACTCACCGCGAGCCGACGACCTTGGCCACGAGGAGCGTCACCGCGAGCGCAACCTGTGCGCCCCACAGCCCCCGGTGGAGGACGTCCTTGTAGACCGCCTGCTCCGCGAACCGGTTCGTACGCGCCGCCTCGCCGAGCCCTGGCAGGCGCCTCGCATGCCACGCGAGCACGGCGAGCGGCGGCAACACGACCCACACCCCCGGGCCGCCCGGCAGGGCCGGAGACAGCGCGAGCATCGTGAAGCCGATGCCCACGCACGTCTCGAGGAGCCTCCGCGAGGTCGGGTTGCCGAGCCAGGTCGCGAAGGTGCGCTTGCCGCCCTCGCGATCGCTCTCCTCGTCGGAGAGCCCGCTGGCGATCGCGCTCGACGCGGCCAGGAACACGAGCGCGGGCCCGAGCGCGAGCATCCGCGGGGACGCGAGCTGCCCCGACTGGAGGTACGCGTTCGCTTGCGGAAGGACGAGCCCGACGCCCACGGCCTCGACCAGCTCGCCTCCACCGCGGTAGTTCAGCGACGCGGGCGGAAACGTGTAGACTACAAACATTCCGGCGGCGAGCGTCGCGACGGCCCCGAGGAGCGGCCGCCCCATCGCCTCCCCGCCGCGGAACCCGAGCACGAGCAGCGCGGCCGCGGCCACGAGGCCCCCGAGGAGGACGTGGTCGGCGGGGAGGATCCCATCCGGTATCGTCTTCGGCGAGCCGGCGTCGGGGAAGCGCCTGCGCTTGATCGCATCGACCTCCTGATCGCCCCAGTCGTTGAGGAGCACGATGAGGATGGCGTCGAGCAACGTGAACGCGAGCCCGACCCCCGCGGCGAGGGCCACGCGACCGAACGTCACGCCCGACGCGTCGGCGACGCCGAGGGCCTGTCCGAGGACCATCGGCGCGAGGAGCTTGGGCCAGCTCTTGATCTTGAGGGCGTGGAGCCAGCGCTGCGCGAGGGTCACGAGCACGGATCTAGCACTCCTGCGGCCTCCGGGCGGCGGCCTCCCGGGCTCACCTGCGGCCTCCCGCCCGCGCCCGACGGGCCGAGATCCGCGAATTTCGCGGGGAATCGGGCTGGAACCATCCGTGCTTGGAGGACCGCTCCGGCGGCGCGTCCAGTCGCGTCGCCAGAACGGAGCGCCCATGCGTACGACAGCGCGTCACGGCTTCGGGGCGGTGTGTGCGGGGCTCGCGTGGCTCGCGGGCTGCGGATCCGAGTCGCTCGAGCCCTGGCACGCGCCGGCGGGCTCGAGCCCACCCGGCGTGCCCGCGGCGCCGACCGGTGAGCTCGCGTACGAGCCCGTCGACGTCACCGTGCCCGCCCTCTACCCGCCGGGCGTCGCGTCCCCCGCCGAGGAGCGGATGGGGCTCGGGGCCGCGGCCGTCACGACCACGGTGTACCTGCATCGCGGCGGGGGCACGTTCACGGCCGGGTACGACGACTCCACGCAGAACCGGTCGAGCGTGCTCTCCTACTACGGGCGCACGTCGATGGTGATGCCCGCAGCGCCGTACAGCGACGCGGACTGGGCGGATCTCCTCGGTCGCGTGCGCGCGTACTTCGCCCCGTTCGACGTGGCGATCACCGACGTGCGCCCGGCGTCGGCGCCGTACGTGCAGCTCGCCGTCGGCGCGACCTACGCGTCGGTGCTCGGCCTCTCCAACAACATCACGGGGATCGCGCCTCTCGGATCGTGCCGGGTGGTGCGGCAGGCGGTCGGCTTCGTGTTCACCTCGCTGCTCCAGCAACCGGGCTACGGCGGGATCGCCGGCGCGGCGGAGACGGTGGCCCACGAGATCGGGCACACGCTGTCGCTCTCCCACGAGCAGCTCTCCACGGACCTCATGAGCTACGCGCCGAGGAGCCCGACCAAGAGGTTCCAGGACGCCGACTCCGCGTGCGGCACGACCTCGAGCGCGGTCGAGGCCTGCTCGTGCGGCGGCGCAACGCAGAACAGCCACCGGCAGCTCCTCACGATGGTCGGCGCGCGCGTGTCCGCGCCGCCCCCGCCTCCGCCGTCGAGCGACGTGACGAAGCCGGTGGTCGCGCTCGTGTCTCCCGCGGAGGGCGCGAGTGTGTCGGGCAGCAGCAACCTGGAGGTCACCGTCGACGCCACGGACGACGTGGGCGTCGCGAGCCTGGAACTCTACTGGCAGTACAACAACCGGCGGATGGCGTGCAACGACGCGATCGCCGGCACCACGTGCACGCGGACGGGATCTCGCTGGAAATGGACCATCCTCGTCGGCACGGGCGAGCGGAAGTTCAAGGCGATCGCGAAGGACGCAGCCGGCAACGTCGCGGAGACGGCGGTCCGCACGATCGCGCTCACGGGGGCCGCGCCCGCGCCCCCGCCGGCGGACGCCCGGCCCACGGTCACCGCCGTCCTCCCCGGCGCCGCGACCGCGCTGAATCGCGGGCAGACGATCTCGTTCCAGGCGCGCGCGACCGACGACCGAGGGGTCGCCGACGTGCGGGCGATCTGGACCTACCCGGGCGGTTCGCTGGAGTACCCGATGGCGCAGACGTCGCCCGGGGTGTACGCGGCGTCGACCACGGTGAGCGCGACGGCCGCTTCGGGCACGAGGACGGTGACGTTCCGCGCGACGGACACGACGGGGCAGACGAGCGTGACGGCGCCGATCACCGTGACCGTGCCCTGACGGGAGGAGGGCGGTGCGGCCCATCCGATCCTGCGGGTCACGGGTCCGCGCAGCAGCGGAAGCCCACGTTGTGAAAGGCCTGCTTCCGCTGATGCGCGACCGCGCTCGTGCACTTCGCCGCCGCGGCGGTCGAGAGGAACGAGCCCCCGCGCACCCGGCAGTCGTCGTCCGCCTTCCCCTTGTCGTCGCAGGCATCCTCCCACTCGTCGACGTTGCCGGACATGTCGAACAGCCCCTTCGGCGAGCCCTCGCACCGCGGAAAGCTCCGGACCGGGGCCGGCGCGCCCGCCTCGAGTTCCATGATGTTGCACGCGCCGGCGCTCGCGTCGGGGCCGCCATACGGGTACGTCGTCGGCCCCGCGCCGCCGCACGCCATCGTCCACTGGCTGTGGAGCGGGTTGGCGATCTCCGCGAGGTTGGTGGGGCCTCCGCCGATCTTGCCGCAGAGGCGCATGCCGTTGAAGCCGCAGTACCGGTACGCGTCGCACCAGTCGACGCAGTTCACCGGCGCGTTCGGCTGCATCGTCGCCGCGCACCCCGCGAGGCGCGTGTGGCCCTTCTTGAAGTCGCAGCCTCCCGTCATGGTCCCGGCGTCGCCCTGGAGGAGCGCCACCAGGAACGCGTCGTACTCCGCGTTGGTCACCTCCGTCGCGCTCACGAGGAAGAGGTTGTTGACGAGGACGCCGCGGCCGGCGTCCTGCCCCGCGTCGGGGCGTGGGTCGACCCCGCCGTCACCCGCGGCGACGGGCCCGTCGGCGCCCGTGGAACCGTCCGGCGGGTTCGAGGCGTCGGCGGGCCCAACGGGCGGGGAGTCTTCCCCGTCGAAGGCACCGCAGGCCATCGCGGTGATGAGGCCGC
Source organism: Myxococcales bacterium (assembly GCA_005777185.1). Lineage (GTDB taxonomy): Bacteria > Myxococcota_A > Polyangia > Polyangiales > Polyangiaceae > SXNL01. The sequence continues at coordinate 2,111 of SXNL01000215.1, read as the reverse complement.
ACAGACCCGCGACGACCATGCCGAGCATACGGCGCATCCACGAAGACTACACCATGCGCGATGCGGGTCGAAGATCCGCGCGCCCGAGGTCAGTTGTCGGCGCACCCCTGCGCGATCCATCTCCGGATCGCGTCGCGCTCCGTCTGCGGGAGCGGATCCGAGCCCTTCGGCATGGGGTCCTGGCAGCTACCGCCGGAGCACTTCGCCTTGATCGAGGTGAAATCGCCGTCGATCTTGTACATGAGGTAGCTCTGCTTCGGGTCGCCCTTCGTGACGTAGCTCATCGAGGCGAGCTGGGTCGCGGGCTTGCCGACCGCTCCGGCGATGAACGCCTTCGCCTCGTCGCCCACGTAGATCCCGTTGTTGCTCCCGCTGACGCTGCCGTGGCACGAACCGAACGCGCACGATCGCTTGAACACGGGCCCCACGTCGGCCTTGAACGACACGACCGGCTTGGTGAGGTCGAGCGCCGCGGGAGGCGCAGGATCCGTCGAGGAGCACGACACGAGCGAGGCGACGCAGGACGAGGCGGCGAACATGAGGGCAAGCTTCATGGGGCGCCAGTATACTATTTCGCGAGCAGGTGGAGCGCCTCCTTCACGAGGTCCGCGATGGCGCCCTCGGCGACGTGCTCCTCCCCGAGCCCCTTCACCGCTCGCTCGGCCTCCTGCTGCCGGTACCCGAGGCCGGTCAGCGCACCAAGGAGGACGTCGACCTTCGCGCCCGCGGCCTTCGCGGGCCCGTCGGTCGTCCCTGCCGGATCGGGGGTCGCGGGAGCGCCACCCACCGGCAGCTTGCCGCGGAGCTCGAGCATCAGGCGTTCGGCGGTCTTCTTCCCGATGCCGCTGATCGCCGTGAGCCGGCCGAGTTCGTTCTTCGCGATGGCGCGCGCGAGGTCGTCCGCGGGGAGGGCCGAGAGCACGGCGACCGCCGTCCGCGGGCCCACGTTGCTCACGCCGATGAGCGCCCGGAACGCCGCCCGATCGCGCTCGGTGGCAAAGCCGAACAGGGAGAGCGTGTCTTCGCGGACGTGGGTGTGGACGAACAGGCAGACCTGGCCGCCGCCATCGGCCCCGAGCCGGCCGACCGTGCCGAGCGGCGCCGTGACCTCGTAGCCGACTCCGCCGACGTCGACGACGAGCGAGCCGTCCTCCTCGTGGGCCACGACCCTCCCGGTGAGGCGTCCGATCACGCGTGCTCCCCTAGTTGTTGTTCGCGCCCTGCGCGATCCAGCGGCGGATCGCGTCTCGCTGCTCCAGCGGGATGGGCTCCTGCCCCTGGGGCATCTCGCGACCGCAGTCCTTGCCCAGGCAGAGCGGGTTCAGCGTGCACAGATCTCCGTCGATCTTGCGCATGAAGAAGCTCTGCTTCGGATCGCCCTTGGCGATGAACTTCATGGTGGGTAGCTCGCCCGCGTCGACGCCGACCGCACCCGCGATGAACGCGTTGAGGTCCTCGCCGATGTAGATGCCGTTGCTCTTCGCCGGATCCGGGTTGCCGTGGCACCCGCCGAACGCGCAGGACGCCTTGAAGATGGGCAGGATGTCGTTCTTCAGCGACACGGGCACGTTGAAGTCGAAGCTGGCGCCTGGATCGTAAGGAGCGGGGCACGTGGGGCGCGACGGCGTGTCGTTCTGGTTGCTGCTGCACGCCGCGCACACCGCCATCGCGATCGCGAGGATGGGGAGCGAGGCTGGCCGCAAGATCAGCACCTCCCTCCATGTATCACGAGGCCGCCGTCCGACGCTCAAAACCTGACGCCCGCGCCGAGCTCCGGGTCAGGAACACCGCGCCGTCGCGGCGGTCACCCCGCGTGTACGGCTCCACGATCGCCGCCAGCCCGAAGCCGACGCCGAGGTCGTGCATGTAGAGGCCCGTCGCGCGGCGCTGGATGAACACCCAGTCCATGTGATCGCGCGTCCACGCACCCCGACCTCGGGGCGCCGGGGTGCGCGGAGAGGCACTAGCCCCAATGCCGATCGGATAAGGCATTCGTTGGAGCGAGGGTGCCCCCACCCGTCGCGCTTCGCGCGCGAAGAGGTTCCGTGGAGGCGGTGGGGCGCCCGCGCAGACCTCACCCCCCGTCCCCCTCTCCCTGAAGGGAGAGGGGG
>SXNL01000214.1 GCA_005777185.1 Myxococcales bacterium | reverse complement strand
GAGAGGCGAGAGGCGAGAGGACGCTGGCGGCGGGGCGCCCGCGGACGATCTGGGATTTGCCGCCCGGTGTTCCTCCTTCGAACGGGGGACCCGTTCGGGGGAGGTCTGTGACGGTCGAGCTTCGGTCTGTCATGCCGGGACGCGAAACATCCGCGCCAGCGCCTCGGTGGCGTGGGGCGGTCGATGCGGCGCTGTCACGGATCTTTCGCTGGGGGGGGGGGAGGGCATGACAGACCGAAGCTCGACCGTCCCGGTTTCAGTTCCCGATACAGGCTGCCGCCCCCAGAGGTACCGCATCTCGGATGTGGTGCTTCCTCACCATCGTTACGTCGCGTACCAGGTCGCGGTGGAGCTGGTGGTCGCCGTGAAGGAGGCGAGGATCAGCGATGCGAAGCTGCGGGACGAGGCGCTGCGGGCGGGGAAAGGGGCCGTGCTCAACATCGTCGAGGCGGTCGGTCGGGTGTCGCGCGCGGACAAGGCGCGGGTGTTCGGGATCGCGCGGGGGGAGGCCACGGAGGTCGTCGCTGCGGTGGAGCTCGCGGCGCTGCTCGGGGACGCCGACAGGGTGGCGTCCGTGCGGTGCGTCGAGCTCGGGGGTCGCCTGATCGCGCTCCTGACGGGGCTGATGCGGTGAGGGCTCGCGGGCTCCGCGAAGCGCTGACGGGCCTGCCGGGCAGCGATCGCGAACTTGAAGCTCGGCGCGCCGTCAGCCGCGTCGGCGCAGCCAGTAGCCGGGGCGGCGCTTCGCGTGCGCGATCGCCACGATCTCGGGCCCGTCGGGCGCCACGTGGTAGAAGACCAGGTACGGGAACCGTTCGAGCACCACACGGCGGAACCTTGGGTTCTCGGCCCACGTCGCATACCGCTCTGGACCGCCAGCGATCGCCTGCAAGACGCGATCGACCGAGCCGAGGAAGTCGACGCCGAGCCCAGGTCGCCGCTCCTCGTACCACTCGATCGCCTCTGCCAGCTCGGCCTCGGCCGCGGGCAGGACGCGGAGGGGCTTCATCGTCGCGCGAGGCGCTCGAGGATGTCGCTCCGGATCTGGTCCCAGGGGCGCCCGCGGTCACCGGTGCGATCCGCCTCGGCCACCCGGCGGTCGAGCTCGTCGGACCACGAGCCCGCCCATGCGGACTCCTCGGGCCCCTCGACGCTGTCGATGAGCTCCGCGGCGACAGCGAGGCGGTCTTCTTCCGGGAGCGCGAGAGCCTGCTCGATGATCTTTCGCGCGGCCTCACTCATGCGCTCATCGTAGCGCGTCTCCTCGAACGCCGCGAGGTGCGTGCATCGTTCATCTCCACGTGCACCGACTGCTCCGCGGTCGGCAAGGTCTGCAAGTCGAGAGGGTCCCGTTTCTCCGCCGCGCCGTGTCCCGCCCCGGTGCCTGGCTCGGCGCCGTTGGCGCGCGGTTCTGCGGGCCGCAGCTCGACACCCCTCGCCTCTCGCCTCTCGCCTCTCGAACGCTCGGCGGACAGCCGACCCCGATGTCCGTTGCGATCGCCCCGCGATCTGACAGGATCGCGATCGTGATCCCAAGGGAGGGGGCATGAGGCGATTTCACGCGTTCGCTCCCTTCGTGGCGCTCCTCGTCGGCCTCTTCGCGGCCTGCGGCGGCAGGGTCACGGACGACCTGCCGGTCTCCCCGGAGGTCGAGCCGTCCGACGCCGGGCGGGGACCCGTCACGCGGCCGCAGCCTCCTGTCGTCGACTCCGGCCGGGACGTGTCGACGGAGGACGGCTGGGGCAAGGTGCCCGATCGACCGACGAGCAAGCCCGTGGTCGTGGATCTCGGGACGGTCACCGCGCGCGTCGACGTACCGTTCGACATCCCCGCGGGGACGCTCGGCTTCAACGTCGGCATCACGACCTCCGTGTCGTCGATGTCGCTGGCGGTCGTCGACATCAGGAGCCCCGCGTCCGCGTTCCCGCTGGCAGGCTCCATCCTCTTCAACGGCGATCACGCGTCGACGACGACGATCTTCGGCGACGTCGCCGCGGCCGGCGTGCCCGGCTCCAACCACCCCGACACGATGCCGGGCGTGCAGCCAGGCACCTGGAAGGCGAGCTTCGCGGGCGGCTCGGGGGACGCCAAGGTGCGCATCCAGACGACGCCGGACGGCCTGTTCCACGGCGGGTACGTCGACCTCCACGTCTACACGATCGCGGGCGCCCGTGATCTTCTTGTAGTTGCTCTCCGCCACGATCTCGCCGTCGATCGTCAGGCCCTTCGCCACGGCGGTCGACCTCGCGCGACGCGTCTCACCCGGGGATCGCGCCGAGCGCCGCCGAGCTCGTCGTGCTCGCGGGGCTCTGCGGACATCCGGCCCACGCCCTGGCTCGACGCGTTCGGCGCGGCGATGCGCGCGCTCTACGAGCGCGTCGAAGCCCGCGGCGTCGAGCTCCGTCGTGACATCGCCAGGGCGATCGCGGACTGGCTCGTTCCGGCGGCGGGCACGTCGAGCTGGTGAGAAGGTCACTCCCTCCTGTACGTGCGCGAGGCAAAGCGGGTTCCCATGACGAGGTCCGTCCCGTCCCAGATGAACTCCGTGCCCGACGCGATGTACCAGCCCCCGCCGCACGAGCTCTTGAACGAGATCCACCGGAAGCCACCGCCAGCCACGCTGCCGGTGAAGTGGACGCTGCCGTTGCTGCGATACAGCTTCACGCCGTCCTCGTGGACGGCCTGGTAGGTGCCCCCTGAGAGGATGAACCGCTCCGCGTACGTCTCGGCCACCGTACCGGTCGGCCCGCCACAGCAGAGCCCGCCGCCGACGAACACATACGACCCATCGGGGGGCGCCGGAGCACCGCCGAACGGCAACACCCTCCCTCCGTAGAGGACGTCGGCGAACGG
>SXNL01000213.1 GCA_005777185.1 Myxococcales bacterium | reverse complement strand
GGAGTGGCACCGCGCCGGCATGAAGACGAGGAATCAGAACGTGTTCGACGACTTCGCGGCGGCCGCGGAGAAGCTGCACGCCGACGGGTACTCGAAGCCCGCGCGGACGGTGATCTTCGGGGGATCGAACGGTGGCCTCCTCGTCGGGGCCGCGATGACGCAGCGGCCGGAGCTGTTCCGCGTGGTGCTCTGCGACGTGCCGCTCCTCGACATGGTGCGCTACCACCGGTTCGGCTCGGGGAAGACGTGGATCGAGGAGTACGGATCGGCCGAGGACCCGGCGGAGCTCGCGGCGCTCCACGCGTACTCGCCCTACCACCGAGTGAAGCCAGGGACGAAGTACCCGTCGGTGCTGCTCCTGTCTGCGGACTCGGACGATCGCGTGGATCCGATGCACGCGCGGAAGTTCGCAGCGCTCCTCCAGGCGTCGTCGCAGGGGGGCCCGGTGTTGCTGCGGATCGAGCGAAACGCGGGCCATGGCGGCGCCGATCTGGTGAAGGCGTGGGTCGAGAAGCTGGCGGACGAGTACGCGTTCGCGCTGGACGAGATCGAAAGGTGACCGCCGACGGCTCGCCGGACCCGTCCCGACCGGCGGTCGACGCCAAGGTCGACGCCTCCACCGGCCTCCGGCGCCGCGACGCGACGCCGTGACCGAGGACCGCGCCAGGACGCTCGAGGTCGCCGTCCTCGAGCTCCCCGCGCGCCATGGCGCGCCGGACGAGGTGCTGTCCCGGGTGGATGCGCTCATGACGCGTGCGCGCGGCGCGGATCTCGTGCTCCTGCCGGAGGCGTGCCTCACGGGGTACGTCTCCCCCGCGGGTGACTTCGACCTCTCTCGCTTCGCGGAGCCGATCGACGGACGCTCGGCGCGTGCGCTGGCGGCGCTGGCGCGGAAGCACGGGACGTGGCTCGTGGGCCCGCTCGTGCTCGCCGAGGCGGGCGCCGTGTTCAACGCCGCCTGCGTCCTGGACGACGCGGGCTCGCTCGTCACGGTCTACCGCAAGCGGCACCCCTGGATCCCCGAGACGTGGGCCAGCCCCGGCGGGTCGCCCCTTCCCGTCTTCCACGTGTGCGGTCACCCGGTCACGATCGCGATCTGCTACGACATCCACGTCCTCGCCGCCGAGTCGCGCGCCGCGCTGGACGAGGCCGAGCTGCTCCTCTTCCCGAGCGCGTGGGTCGAGGACGGCGCCGACTCGCGCGCACGCCACTTCTCGACCCTGACGCGCCGCCACGGTCTCGCGATCGCGCACGCCAACTGGGGGGAAGGGGGCGACGTCACAGTGTGGGGGCAGGGGGGCTCGCGCATCCTCGACCCTCGCGGCCGGATCGTCGCGACCGCGACCGAGGGCCTCGCGCGCGCGCGGCTGTTCTGAAGCTCACCGCCCTGACAGCGCCAGCCGGAGGAGGATCCCGACCACGGCCTGGCACGCGAAGCCGATGGCGGCGCCGCGCTTCGTGGCGGGCCCCTTCGCGAGCGCCAACACGAGCCCCGCGCCGACGCAGCCCCCGAAGAAGCCGGCCATGAACCCGAGCGGGAGGTTGCCCTCGTCCGCGGGCGGGGACGGCCACGCCTCCATCGGGCCCCGGTAGGCGGAGCCCCGGGCCATCGCGGGATCGGGCAACGGCACGAAGCTCACGAGCCGCCACGCGGACGCCATGAGCGCGACGCGCGTCCCGATGTGGACGAGCAGGATGACGTAGTGGAGCTGTCGAGGGAAGCGCACCTCGGCGACGTTCGTCACGACCGACAGTCCGAAGGACAGCACGAGCCACACGAGGACGGCGACGACGACGACGTCGATGCGCCGCTCGCGGCTCCGGCCGAGGCTCCCGAGCCCCACGACCAGCGAACCGAGGGCGACCATGTCGACGACGCCGTGCGCGAGCATGAAGGCGCGGAACACGGTGACGGACACGCCGGACGCGCCCACGAGGATCCAGACGCCGGTGAACGCGAGGCTCACCGCGTACGCGACCGCCGCGACGAGCGCGGGAACGTGACCGGGCCGACGCGCCTTCGCGAGCAGCGCGGCCCCGGCGACGAGGAGCGCCTCGCCCGCGGCCGAGGTGAGGCTGCGGATCGTGGACGCGACGCCGAACAGGGCGCTCGAGGCTCCGTGCGCGAGGAGCGCCTCCGTCACGGCGAGGCTGAGGAGCGAGGTCACGATCAGCACGGCCCAGCCCGCGGTGAGGAGTCTCAGGGGGAGCCGCACCGTATCGGTCGTGGCGACCGGAGCGCCGTACGCCGTGTAGGGCGGTGGGCTCGCGAGCGGTGGCGCCCCGTACCCCGGCGCGGGCGCGGGCCCCGACGGCGCGCGCTCCCACGGCGCCCCTGGCGGAGGTGGCTGCATCGTGGACCAGTGTACGCGGATCCCGCGTCGGACCTTCGCTGGATAAAAGTACGTTGACAACGAATAAGTATGATCTATTACGACGGGGTGACCCGCGCCGCCGCCACCCCCTCGAAGCCCCTCCTCCGGGTCGTGAAGCCCGGCCGCGCGCCCCGGGTGCAGGAGCCCGTCGCGCCCGGCCACGAGAACCGCAAGGCCGATCGCGTGGCGAAGGAGATCCTCCGGCGCGTGATCCAGGGCGACTTCCCCATCGGCAGCGTGCTCCCGAAGGAGGCGGATCTCGCGCTCTCCTTCGGCGTGAACCGCGGTGTCGTGCGCGAGGCGATGAAGCTGCTCGAGATGCAGGGCATCGTCCATCCGGTGCGTCGCCGCGGGACGCTCGTGAAGGATCCCCTCGCCTCGCTGAGCCCCGACGTGCTCCGCGCGCTGATGCAGCCGGAGCCCGGGCGCATCGACACCGCCTTCTTCCGGGGCGTGCTCGCCATGCGCGAGCTTCTGGACGTGGAGATGGCCGGCCTCGCCGCCCGGCACCGCACACGGGCGGACGTCGTGGCGATCCAGCGGCAGTTCGCGATCGTCCGCGGCACGCTCGCCGAGCCTGCGCGCTTCCAGGAGGAGACGTACCGCCTCGCGCTGACGATCGCGCGCGCGACGAAGAACCCGCTGTACCAGATGCTCGTGCACTGGAACCAGGCGGTGGTCCGCGACCTCGACCATGTGTTCGCGACGATCCGCGCGGCCACCGGCCCCTGGGTCTCCGGCATGGAGATGTTCGTGCGCGCCATCGCCGACGGCGACGAGCCCGCCGCGCGCCAGCTCGTCGCGAGCTTCCACGCGTGGGCGAGCCCCCGCCTCCTCGCGACGGCGCGCCTCGCAAACGGCGACCCGATCGAGGAGATCCGCGGCTAGCGGCCGTCCGCCCCCGACTCCGAGCGCCGAGCGCGGCGCCGACCCCCAAACCCCCGCACACCGACCCCCACCCGCCGACCCCCGATCCAGAGGACCCATGCAGACCACGCTCACGAACGGCACAACGTCCCCCGCCCCCATGACGTCGAAGCCCCCGGTCCAGGCGAAGCTCCTCCGTCGCGAGGGGCCGGCCACGCTCTCGCGCGTGCGCGACCTGAACGTCCTGTGCGTCGAGGGCGACTTCCGCGAGATGGGCCGCCAGCACGGCGCACTCCTGCGGGACGAGATCGCCCGCGGCCCGATCGTCTACTACCGTGGCTTCCTCGAGAAGCTCCTCGGGGCCGGTCGCAAGACGAGCCTCGGGCCCCTCGCGGTCACGCTCCTCCAGAAGACCATCGGCGGCCGCGTCGCGAAGGCGATGCCAGCCTTCGCCGTCGACACCATCCGGGGCCTCTCCGAGGGCAGCGGCATCCCCTACGAGACGTTCCTCGAGGGCTGCACCATGCCGGACTCGCTGCTCTGGGTCGCGTCGCGCATGATGCAGGCGAAGGCGCCGGGCCCCGCGGTGATCCACCGGATGTCCCTCGGGCTCGGCTGCACGAGCGCGATCGCGTGGGGCAAGGCCACGGCCGACGGAAAGCTGTATCATGCACGCAACTTCGATTACCACGGCGTCGAGGCCTGGCCCTCCACGCAGACGGTGATCTTCCACAAGCCTGCGCAGGGCATGCGGTACGTGTCGATCGCGGCCGCGGGCGTCGGGCTCGGCGGGGCGACCGCCATGAACGAGGCGGGCCTCTCGCTGACGGTGCACCAGCACATGTTCACGCAGAAGTCGCGGCTCGGCGGGACGCCGATCGGCACCATGGGCGACGTCGTGATGCGCGAGGCGCGTACACTCGCGGACGCGGAGCGCATCCTCGCCGCGCAGAGGCCCATCGGGTGCTGGACGTACCTCGTCACGAGCGGCCACGAGAAGGGGGTGCTCGCGTGGGAGGAGAACCCCGATCGCCAGGCCCCCCGCCGCACGACCCCGGACGACACGACGTTCGGCTACGCGAACATCTACCTCGACCCCGAGCTCGGGCGCACCGAGGAGAACCTGTACCCCTCGTACTGGCGTCACAACCACGGGCGTCACACGCGCGCGAACGAGCTGCTCCGCGCGGGCGCCGCGCAGGGACACGACGCGCGGTCGATGGCCGCCATCCTCGCCGACGAGGGGCCGTCGTCGTGCCGCGTCCGGACGGCGATCGCGTTCGTGCTCACGGTCGGCTCGACCGTGTTCCGGCCCGAGGACGGCGTGTTCTGGGTCGGCTCCGGCGTGGCTCCGACCAGCCAGGGTACGTGGGTGCCGTTCGAGCTCGGCCGCGCGGCGCACGCGCCCGAGCACGGCGAGCTCGACGTGGCGAACCACGACGATCCCGCCGCCGTCGCGGCTTACGAGCACTACCGGCGGGCGTACATCGGCTACGTGGACGACTGCGACACGAAGAAGGCCCTGCGCCACGTGGCCCAGGCTGCGGAGCTCGCCCCGCGCCAGCCGCTCTACCACCTCACGCTCGGGTTGCTCGCGCTGCAAGCGGGCGACGCCCGGACCGCGATCCGCGCCTTCGAGGCGGCGCTCGCGCTCGGTCACGAGGACGAGGAGCGCAGGTCGTCGATGCACCTGTGGCACGCGCGCGCCCTCGACGTCGACGGGCGGCGGGACGCCGCGGTCGGGGCGTACCGCAGCGCGCTCGGCCTGCGCGCGGACGACGGCGTCCGCGCCGCCGCGAAGCGGGGGATGAGACGCGCGTACCGCCAGGAGAAGGCGAGCCGCTACTCCGTCGACATCGCCCTCGCGGACGTCGTCGCGCCCTGACCGAGGCGCCTACGGTCGGAGCAGGCCCCGCATGCTCGGCTCGTTCCGGACCGTCGCGAGGCGTGGCAGACCGAGGAGATCTTCCACCGTCGCGAGGTAGCTCCGGTGGGAGTAGGCGGTCCTGATCCTCACGCCGAACTGGGCGAGGTGCTGCGACACGATGATCATGGGGACGCGATCCTCGGACTCGCCGACCCGGCCCGCGCCCTCGTCCCACGTGACGAACAGGACCGAGCGCCCACGCGTGAAGGCCTTCGAGGACATGATCTTCCCGATCTCCGCCCTCGCCCAGGCGTCCGACGTGCGGAGCGCCGCGCGGGAATCGTCCGACGGATGGTGCCCGCCGTGGATGAGGTTCGGGGTGATGAAGTAGTAGCGGTTCCGTGCGAGCTCCATGTCGGCGGCGAGCTCGGTGTAGGGCACGTTCGTGCGCGCGCAGAGGCCGCCGGGATCGCGCTGCACGTCCGAGAAGTACAGGAAGGGATTGTGCTTCGGCGCGTACGAGCCATCGTTCGCGAGGAAGCAAGGCTCGCGCATGTCCTCCTGGTACGAGCGCCAGAAGACCCCGGCGCGCACGAGCTGGCTGGCCAGGTTCTCGCGGGCGATCGGGAAGGCGCCGCCCGCGAACGCCGTCGTCGGCTCCACGCTCGTGCCATGGGGTACCTGCGGATCGCCGCTCACCATGCAGAGGTAGTTGGGCAAGGACGGGTGGATGTTGCAGTCGGAGTAGTTCGCGGCGACCGCGTACGTGCGCGCCAGCTCGTTGAAGAAGGGTGCGTCGTCGGAGCCGATGACCTCGGCGTAGTCGTGGTTCTCGAAGACGAGCGTGAAGACCGTCCACGACCCGTCGTCGGCGGGCGGCGGCAGGGATGTCGAGCCCTCGCCGACGGACCGATCCGGCGAGCCGGCGCCGAACGTGGGGCCCCGATCTCCGTCCGCGGTCGGGGTCGGAGGCTCTGCCGGCGCCTGCGGACGGTCCACGTCCGAGCCACCCGCGGCGCACGCGGCGAGGAGGAGGACCTGCGGGATGAGGACGGCGGATCGCGCGGCGAGGAGCTTCATGCCTTCCCGGGACGGCCGGAGGCGCGCGAGGTTGAGGCGTTTTTTGCCTATTTTTTCAGGGGATCGGCGTCAGCCCGTTGACGCGCTCACGGCTTCTCGCCCTTCTTCACCGGGTAGCCCTTCGCGAGCCAGCCCCGGAGGCCCTCGTCGAGGACCGTGACCTTCTTGAAACCCTCCTGGACGAGCTCCTTCGCCAGCTGACCGGACTCCGCGTGCGGGCACATGCAGTAGCAGACGATCCACGCGTTCCTCGGGAGCTTCGCGACGTAGCTCTTGACGTCGTAGAAGGGAACGCTCACCGCCCCGGTGATGTGGTTCTCGATGTAGTCCGACGGCGCGCGCGCGTCGAGGATGGCCACCCGCGCGCCCCGATCGAGGGCGGCCTTCAGGAGGTCGATGCCGGTGTGCTCGGGCTCCGCCTTGAAGCCGACGGGCTCGGGGCCCCTCGGGTTGAGCGGGACCGGGCCGAGCGGGAGCGGTGGCGGCCGGGACGGGAGCGTCGGCGCCGGGGAGGCTGGCGACTCCCAGGTTCGCAAGAGCGCGAGCAGATCCTCCACCCGGTCGTTGCCGAGGTGCGCGAAGGCGGGCATGGGGGTGCCCGCGCGGCCGTCCTTGATCGCGCGGCGGAGGAACCCGTTCGACGCGGTGACGAGGAGGCCCGGGTTGCCGAGGCGTACGTGCGGGCCGCCGGTGCCCCGTTCGCCGTGGCACTTCACACACTCGCGCGTGTAGACCTCGAGGCCGCGGGCCGGATCACCGAGGGTCGGGGAGTCGTCGCCGGGGACGTGGGGCTTCCTGTCCCAGGTGCGCATGTACGCGATGACCGCGTCCACGTCGGCAGGTGTGAGCGGGCCGCCCCGCGCGACGGACCACGCGGACATGGTGGAGCCCTGCCGGCCATCGACGATCGCGGCCTTGAGGTACGCGTCCGTCACGCTGGCGAGGAAGTCCGGCTGCGCGAGGGAGGTCGCCTCGTCCGCCTTGTACCCTTCGCCGGACGCGCCGTGGCAGACCGCGCAGATGCGGCCGTAGAGCTCCTTCCCGTGCTCGACCGGGGTGAGCCCGACCCTCGGCGGCGGCTCGTCCTTCTTCTTGCAAGCGGGCGCGAGAGCCGCGAGGCCGAGGACGATCGCCCACGCGATCCCGCCGCGGAGACGGCGGATCACAGGCGAACCCCTGCGCCGACGACGATCCCGCGCTCGCCCACGAAGACGCCCTCCGCGAAGGCGTCGACCCCGCGCCCGGGCGCGACGGAGAAGCCCGCGCCGAGCTGGTACTTGTAGAGATCGGTCCCGCGCGCGTTCTGGCCCTCGTAGCGCCACCAGATCGGGCCACCGAACACGCGCCCGACCGCGTAGGGCGTGACCGCGTCGAAGAGCGTCTTCCCGCAGAGGACCCCCAGCCGGAGATCGGCGGCCCGGTAGCCGATGGGGTGGTTGTCCCGCTCGTCGTGGGTGGTCGCGGCGAGGTACGACATCGTCGCCGAGATCGTGACGAGCGGCTTGGCGCCCCGCCCGTCCACGGCGCGGACGCCCGCGCCGAGGGCTGCGACGAGGCCCGGGTTGACCCTGTGCCGCGTGTTCGGGGTCGTGAGCGTGCCGCCGAGGACGGGTCCGACGCCCGCGTAGAACGTCGCGATCGGCGCGAGCCTCGCCTCGAGGAGCGCGAACGCCGTGTGACGCTCGCTCGCGGCCCTGCGGCCCTCGCCGAAGAGGATCGTCGTCGTGGCGTAGCCGTAGCTCGCGCCGAGGCGGAACGATCCCCCGCCCGGCGCGCGGCGCTTCGGCGCGTCGTCGAAGCTGCACATCATCGGGCCACCCGGCGACGAGACGCCGCACGCCCGAACGGTGCGCGGGCAGAGGACGCAGGCGAGCGCGACGAGCAAGGAAGCGGCCAGACGACCGGAGGACACTGCCCTCAGGATACTATACTGGCCCCGTGGTCGACCCCGCGATTCTGCTCGGCGGGGAGCTCGTGCTCCTCGATCCCTGGCTCGCCGACGCCGAGGCGACCGCCATGGAGCGCGCGATCCTCGCCGAGATCACGCCCCGTCAGGAGTCGATCGTGCTCTTCGGGAGGCAGGTCCTGCAGCCGCGGCTGAGCCTCTGGATGGGGGACGCCGCGTACCGGTACAGCGGTCGCAGGTTCGAGCCCGAGCCGTGGACGCCCGCCGTCCGCGAGCTCCGCCAGCGTGTGGAGGAGCGCGCGGGCTGTCGCTTCAACAGCGTGCTCGTGAACCTCTACCGCGACGGCCGCGACGCGATGGGCATGCACGCGGACGACGAGCCGGAGCTCGGCCCGCGGCCGGTGATCGCGTCGGTCTCGTTCGGCGCGGCCCGGAGGTTCGTGATGAAGCCGAAGCGCGCGAACGACATGGCCCGCCGAGAGCTCCTGCTGCGGCATGGGAGCCTGCTCGTGATGAAGGGGGACACCCAGCGCACCTGGCTCCACGCCGTCCCCCGTGCGGCGCACGTCCAGACGTCGCGGCTGAACCTCACTTTCCGGGAGATCCTGCGTCCTTCTGGTTGAGCGCCTGGTTGCGGTAGCTCTTCGGGATCGCGAAGAGCGCGCGCTCCATCGGCTTGAGGAAGAGCCGTGTCGCCACGATCCGCGAGACCTCGTGCCCGGTGGCGTCCTGCTCGATGACGCGGAGCGGGAGCGCCGAGCGCACCGCGAGCTCACGTTGCCACAGGGGCACGCGCTGCGCGGTCGGATCGACCCAGGCGGCGCCGAGGATCACGCAGACCTCGCGCGTCACACGGTCCTCCTCCACCCGCCAGATCTCGCACTCGCGATCGACGACGGTGTCCTTCTTGTCGCTCTTCGTCGTGTTGACGTTGCCGCCCCTCGACGAGAGCGCGCTGGCGAAGAACGACTGGTGGGCGTCGTCGATGGTGAAGAGGCGGAGCGCGGAGGTGTCGACGACGAGCCGCGGGGTTCGCGTCTCGGGGAGCGTCCGGACGAGCGAGCCCTTGACGCCCCAGGTCTGCTTATCGCCGACCACGCCGTGGCGCTCGTGCTGGTACGTGATCTCGCCCTCGAGCTGGCGTGCCACCTCGGGGACGTCGATCCAGGAGTCGCCGCGCGAGGACGCCACGGCCGCCTTCTTCGAGGCCGGGAGCATGCTCTCGGGCACGCAGTAACCACGCTTGAGCGGCATCCCGCGATCGTCGCGCTCCTCGAGCTCGACCTCGACGCAGCGGATCCCGACGTCGCAGTCACCCTCGTTGATGTCGCACGGGCGGCTGCAGGCACCCTGGCCCTCGGCCGTCTCCTTCATGCAGCGCGGCACGTCGGGCGCGCACTGGATGGCCCACTTGCACGGCCCGCCGAGCTGGGATTTCTGCATGATGAAGCGCGTGTAGATCCAGAAGACCACGGTCGCGAGGACGGCGAGCACGATGATCGCCCGGCGGACCTTGGTCGCCGTCGGCAGCTTGGGGGTCTCGTCGGCTTCCGGATCCATATCGACCGTCCAAGGTACCGGGATCCTCGCCGGGCGGCCAAGAAGAGAGCCCGTTTGCGGTCGCGGTCAGGTGCACGGGCCCCGCCCGCGTCAGGGGGGATCCTCGCGGGGAGCGGTCGGGGGGACGACGGTCTCCACCTCGACGAGGGCCTTGTCGGCGAGCCCGTGGACCGCGCCGTTCACGGCCCGGATCACGGCGTGTGTCCCCGTGACGGAGGCGTCGTGGATGACGTGGACGATGGCCGCGGGAACCTTCACGCCGGGGATGGCCTCGAGGATCGCGAACGGCCGTCGCGCCGTCTCGAGCTGGACGCGCTCGACCGCCACGCTGCCGTGGTGGACGGCGTCGCGCAGCAGGGCCTTCACGCCCCGGAGCTCCTTCTTCATGGCCTCTCTCCTCCGCTCAGCTCTTCCGTGATGACCTCGTACACGGCGTCCGCGTGGGGCAGGGTCGCGTGCGTCTGCCCGCGCAGGATGGTGACCTCGCAGGGTGGCGCCGACGTCCGCCGCCCGAGCGCGCTCGTCACCGGGACCATCGCGTCGCCGAAGAGGGCCTCCATCCAGGGCTCCTCCCCGACGGCGCCCGCGATGAGGCGGTGCCGGATCTGGGGCAGGAGCGGCACGGGGTGGGTGGGTTCGCGCAGCGAAAACGCGGCGCGATCGGCGTCGACGCGATCCTCGCCGCGGATCGGCGACTCGCCGAGGTCCTTCACGCCCTCGCTGCGGAGGTCCGCGATCTCCGCGATGAGCCGCGTGTACGGATCCGGGATCTCGCGCAGCACCCTCGACACCGCCCGGCCGACGCGCTCGAGCGGCGCGCCCTGGTGCGGTGTGCCCACGTAGATCGCGCGCCTCACGAGCGGGAGCCACGGCGCGCCGCTCGTCGCCGCCGCGTGGCACGCGCTCCGGGCAACGAGGCCGCCCATGCTGTACCCGAGCAGCAGGACCTCGTCGAGGACGCCGGGGTGGGCGGCGACGAGGCGCGCGAGGAGCGTCGACAGCGCTTCGCCGTTCTCGAAGATCGCGCGCCCCGTGTTGTACCGCACGTAGAGGGGGGTGTAGCCGTGATCCCGCGCGAGGCGTGCGCCGTAGTCGTCTCCGTCGGGGAACTCCCAGATGCTCTCCGTGCACATGAGCCCGTGCACGAGCACCACGACCCGTGGCCCGATCGCCGCGTCCGCAGGGGCGACCTGCGCGCCGTCCTTCATGAACGCCATCTCGATCGCGAGCCCGTTGTCGGTGCGCACGAGGTGATCGCCGATGGCGCCGTTCAGGATCCCGATCGCAAAGTCGAGCTTCTTTCCCACGCGGGGGCCTTCCTGCCCCGAGGATAGCGTATGCTGCGTCGCGTGGCGCTCCCCGTGGCGTTCCCCGTGCCCCCGATGCTCGCGAAGCTGTCCGGCGACCTCCCTGCCGGCGACGGCTGGCTGTTCGAGCCCAAGTGGGACGGCTTCCGCGCGCTCGTGTTCAAGGACGGAGAGGAGGTGCGCATCCAGAGCCGCGACGAGAAGCCGCTGGAGCGGTACTTCCCCGAGCTCATGGGTCCGCTTCGCGCGGGGCTCCCGGAGCGGTGCGTCCTCGACGGGGAGATCGTCATCGCCACGGGATCGGCCCTCGACTTCGACGCGCTGCTCCAGCGGATCCACCCCGCGGCGTCCCGGGTCGCCGAGCTTGCCCGGGTGACGCCGGCCTCGTACGTGGCCTTCGACCTGCTCGCGCTCGGCGACGAGGATCTCCGGAGCGCCGGCCAGGCGGCGCGCCGGGCTCGCCTGGTGGAGATCCTCCCTTCACCGGAGCCACCTCTCCACATCACGCCGATGACCCGGGATCGCGCGGTCGCCGCCGACTGGTTCGGCCGCTTCGAGGGAGCGGGGCTCGACGGGGTGATGGCGAAGGCCGACGATCTCCCGTACTCGCCGGGGAAGCGCGCCATGCTCAAGATCAAGCACGCGCGCACGGCGGACTGCGTCGTCGCCGGCTTCCGCTGGTTCAAGGGGGGCAAGGACCAGCTCCTCGGCTCGCTCCTCCTCGGCCTCTACGACGACGCGGACACGCTGCACCACGTCGGCATCGCGTCGTCCTTCACCATGCAGGCGCGGAAGGACCTCGTGGCGAAGCTCCAGCCGCTGCGCGAGCGCGCCCTCGAGGGCCACCCCTGGGCCGACTGGCGCGACTTCGAGGGGGGTGCGCAACGGAAGCCGTCGAAGTCGCGGTGGACCCAGAACAAGGACCTGTCGTGGGAGCCGCTCCGGCTGGAGCGGGTCTGCGAGGTCAAGTACGATCATATGCAGGGTACACGCTTCCGCCACGCGACCCACCTCGTGCGCTGGCGCGACGACAAGCCCGTGCGCGCGTGCCGGTACGACCAGCTCGAGGTGACGCCGGCGTACGAGCTGCAGAGGATCTTCGGCCACGGATGACGTTCCGGATCGTGGTCGTCGGGACGGGGACGGACGTGGGGAAGACGCATGTGACGTGCGCCCTCCTGGCCTACCTCGCGGCGGCCGGGATCAGGCCCGCCGCGTACAAGCCGATCGCGACGGGCGTGGAGGGGACGTGCGAGGACGCGAGGCTACACGCCGAGGCGATGCGGGCGGGCGTGGCGGTGCAGCCGGCGTACGTGTTCCGGCGGCCGGTGTCGCCGCACCTCGCGGCGCGGGAGGAGGGGAGGGTGATCGATGTCGGCGCGATCCGCCGGCGGGTCGAGGAGCTGGAGGTCGGGGTGGACGTCGTCGTCGTGGAGACGGCGGGGGGCCTGTTCACCCCGCTCGACGACGCGCGGACGAACGTGGATCTGCTGCTGGCGCTGATGCCGGCGCGGGTGTTGCTCGTCGCGCCCGATCGGCTCGGGGTGCTGCACGACGTGGGCGCGTGCACGACGGGTGGGGCGGCCTGTGGCGTGGGGATCGACGCGATCGTGCTGTCCGCACCCGCGATCGGGGACGCGTCCACGGGGGGGAACGCCGCGGAGCTCGGGCGGATCGGGCATCCGGTGGCGTCGCTGTTCCCACGCACCGAGTGGACCGCCCCGGACAGCGCGCGATCGGCCGCGCGCGCCTGGGAGGCGCTCCGTCGCGGTCCCGGCTGAGGTCAGGGCCCATGCCGTTCGGTTGGCGCGGCAGGCGACCAGGTACGCCTACAGGACCTCGTCCAGGCACTCCACGATGGCATCGACGGCCGCGTCCACGCGGTCGAGGGGCGTCGCGAGCGGGGGCATCAGGTACAGGCAGCCCCCGATCGGTCGCACGAGGAGCCCCCGATCGAGCGCCGCGCGGTGGATCGCGAGGGCGTCGCGAGCCGGATCCCTCCGCGGTGCTGCCGTCGCGCGATCGACCAGATCGCACGCGGCGATCCCTCCCGCCGTCCGCGCTCGCCTGACCGAGGGGTGTGCCGAGACGCGGCCCCACGCGGCGCGCAGCTTCTCGCCGAGCGCCTGCCCGCGCGCGAGGGCGGGCGTCTCGTCGAACAGCGCGAGGCTCGCCGCGGCCGCCGCGCACGCGATCGGGTTCGCCGTGTAGCTGTGGCCGTGCAGGAAGGCGCGCCCGGATGCGACGTCGCCGAGGAACACCTCGTAGAGCGCCTCCGTCGCGCACGTGAGCGCCAGGGGTAGCGTGCCGCCGGTGAGGCCCTTCGACAGACACAGGACGTCCGGCATGACGCCGGCCTCGTCACACGCGAGGAAGCGTCCCGTGCGGCCGAAGCCCGTCATCACCTCGTCGAGGATCAGGTACACGCCGTGCTCGTCGCACAGCGCGCGGAGCTCCACGAGCAGCTCGGCGGGCCACATGAGCATGCCGCCTGCGCCCTGCACCAGGGGCTCGGCCACGAAGGCCGCGAGGTGCGGGCCGTGGGCGTCGAACCATCTCCCGAGGGCCCCGCGCGCCCCCGTGAGGTCGAGGGCCTCCGCCCCTGGGTCGACGTCGCGGCGGGGATCACGGGGAACGGCCACGCGGTCGCACGCGAGCAACAGCGGCTGGAAGATGCGCGTCATGAAGTTCTCGAGATCGCCCACGCCCACCGCGCCGAGCGTGTCGCCGTGGTACGCGCCTTCGAGCGCGCCGATGCGCGTCCGTTCGCCGCGCCCGCGCTGAGCCTGCGCCTGGAACGTCATCTTCAGCGCGACCTCGACGGCGGTCGACCCGTCGTCCGAGAAGAAGCACCGCGTGAGGCCCGCGGGCAAGCGGGGGCGGAGTCGCGCGATGACCTCGAGGGCGGGCTCGTGCGTGAAGCCCGCGAAGAGCACGTGATCGAGCGTCGCCGCCTGTCGCGCGATGGCGTCCACGATGCGCGGGTGCGCGTGTCCGTGGACGTTCGTCCACCAGCTCGAGACACCGTCGAGCACGCGCCGCCCGTCCCAGAGGACCAGATCGCACCCCTCGCCGCGGATCACCGGGATGGGCGGCGCCACGTCGTGCTCGCGCATCTGCGTGAAGGGGTGCCAGACGTGCGCCAGATCGAGCGCGATCCGTCCGGGCCAGTCGTCGGGGAGCGGCATGCGAGGCGCCGAGCACAGCACGCGCGGCGAAGGGTGACAAGCCGACAAGACGCTGGCCCGTCCCGACGTGCGTGGAGCCAGGGACGCCGCCCTCGCCTCTCTTGGCCCACCGGCCCGGAGGATGGTAGGCGAGGAGGATGGCCCGAAGGATCGCCACGCGACGGCCCGCGCGAGCGGAGCCGTCCACCCCGAGCGCCGAGCGGCGCGCAGCGAAGGACCGCCGCACGGGCGAGGATCGCCGGATGTTCCCGCGCCCCGAGGGGCGTCGCCGATCGGACGGGCGCCGATCGGGCGAGTCCGACCCGAGCTGAGCGCGGCGTGGCGCGACGGCTCGCTCTGCCCGTTCTGATCCTCCTCGCTTCGTGCGGGACGCGAAAGGTCGCGCCGCTCAATCCGCAGCCCGAGGCCGCGCCTCCCATCGCGATCCCGGTCGACGGGGCTCGCGCCACGCCTCCGCAGAGCGACGCGGGCCTCGATGCCGGCGTCGCGCCGAGCGCCGATGCCGGCCCGGTCGTGCTCCCCGAGTCCCCCCCCAGGGTCCGCAAGGTCTACGATCGCGCCGTCTGCGCGGGTGTGGGTGACGTCCGCTCCCGGCATCACGTGGCCGACGTCGACCTCCGCTCGTCGTTCGTGGATGGCGACGATCTCCTCGCCCTCGTCAACCGCTCCCCGACGGGAGGGCTCTCGCCCGACTACGTGCCGGGCGATCTCGTCGACATCCGCACGCTGAAGAAGGAGAAGTTCTGCGACGCCGTGCAGTGCCTTCGCCTCGAGGCGGCGACCGCCCTCAAGGACCTCCTCGCCGTCATGAAGACCCAGGGTTTCCAGGGCCGCGTCGAATCCGCGTACCGGAGCTACTTCAACCAGTGCGGCACGTTCCTCAACTGGGCGAAGCGGGGCTTCTGTGACGCCACGGAGCAGAGCGCGCTCCCCGGCCACAGCCAGCACCAGCTGGGGACGACCGTCGACCTCTTCACGGAGGAGTGGGCCAAGGATCCGCGCGGCGTGTTTCGCGAGGGATTCGGGTGCTCGCCGGCGGGCCGGTGGTTGCGCGAGCACGCGTGGGAGTCTGGCTTCGTCATGTCCTACCCGCTCCACCCCGACGACGAGCACGCCCGGCAGACGTGCGCGGCGCGCTCCGACATCCCGGTCGGCATCAACCCGCGTACCGGCTACCGTTACGAGCACTGGCACTTCCGCTACATCGGCAAGGAGGCCGCGAAGGAGTGGTTCGACGCGTACACGCGCAGCGGGCCCCGCGAGCCTGGCGCCGTGACGCTGGAGCAGTGGCTGCGCCGGAAGAAGGGCCTCCTCGACGGCGACGCGGAGCTGCCGGTGTGCGACGGCTGCAACTGCGGCGCGTGCGCGACCCTGGCCGGGCCGGCGCAAGGCCCGTGCAAGGGCAACGCACTCGCGGTTGGCTCCGACGGCGTCCGCCTGTCCGCGAGCGGTCCCCCGTCGATCGTCAAGGTCGAGCCGCGAGCCGCCTCGGCCGGCCTGACCGCGCTCGAGGTGACGGTGAGGATCCCGGAGGGCACGGTCACGCAGCCGCCGCTCGAGACCGGGAAGAGCGTATTCTACAACTCGCTCGAGCAGACCTTCGAGTCCGTCACGCCGTTCCCCGACACGCGGTATCGTGGCTATCCGGACCTCGCGCGCGCGGTGCGCGTCGCGGTCCGGAGCAAGACGGACCGCGCATATCCGTGGCGCTTCGGGCTCGCCCACGCGGACGACAAGGCGACGCTCGTGTACAACCGCGCGAACGTCCCCCTCCCCGCGAAGGCGGGCGAGCGCGTCGTCAAGGTGACGATCCCCTTGAAGGGTGAGGTCGCCGTCGTGGCCCTGATCGACGGCGGCAAGATCCTCGACACGCGCGAGGTCACGCTGCCCTGACCGCGGAGGTGGACGGTGGTTGCCGCTCGCGGCACCCCACGCTATCTTGAGGGACTGTCCTTCCCACCCGCGACAGGAGTCTTGCCTTGCGCCCTGGTCACGTTGTCTCCGTGCTCGTCGCGATGTCGCTCCTCGTGGTGGCGGCGTGCTCGAAGACCGACAACCCGGTCGACCCTGGGACGGTCAGCCCCGGTGGATCGTCGGGCTCCTCCGGTTCCTCCGTCGACGACCCCACGCTGCCCGACGGCGCGCCCAACCCCGCGTTCGACGGCGGATCGAGCTCCGGCGGCGATGCGGGGCCTCCGAGCGCGGGCTGCGGCGCACCCGCCACGGGCGGCTACAAGACGAACCAGACGATCAGCGTCGGCGGCCAGAGCCGGGTGTACTCGATCCAGATCCCGAGCCCGTACGATCCGAACAAGCGCTACCCGGTCATCTTCGGCTTCCACGGTGACGGCGGCGACGGGTCGAGCGCGCGTGACGCGTTCAAGTTCGAGTCGCTCGAGAAGAACGCGATCTACGTGTACCCCAACGGTCTGAACACGACGTTCGACCTCGACACGTGGGATCCCGGCAAGAACAAGGACGTCATGCTCGTCGACGCCCTCGCCGCGAGCATCAAGAAGACGTACTGCGTCGCCGAGGCGAGGTTCTTCCTCGCTGGCTACAGCCGCGGCGGCTTCTTCGCCAACCACGTGGCCTGCATGCGCGGCGGCGTCTTCCGCGCGGCGGCCAGCCACAGCGGCGGCGGTCCCTACGGGCCCGACAGCGCGTACGACGGGAACGGTGATCTCGTGTGCCCCGGCAAGCCCATCGCCGTCATCGTCCTCATCGGCTCGAACGATGGGCTCCTCTCCGACTCGACGGAGTCGAGGAAGTACTGGACCAAGCGGTACAAGTGCTCGGGCACGACCGCCGCGGCGCCGAGCCCGTGTCTCGCCTCCACGGGGTGCACGACGCCCTTCAAGTGGTGCCAGATCCCCGGCCTCGGCCACCAGGTCTGGTCGAGCGGGCCGCAGGCGATCCTGGGCTTCTTCGCGGCGCAATGAGGCCCCCATGATCATCATCTACGGCACGCGGTTCTACGGCCGGGTCGAGGAGTGCGGGCCTTCGTTCCTCGGTACGCAGTTCGTCCACATCTGGTACCTGCCGCTCATCCCGATCGGATCGCACCTGGTCCTCGGGACCAACCCCGACGGTACGTTCCGCGGCATCGCGACGGGCATGTCGGGGAGGAGCGTGTTCGCGGGTTACGCGCGCGTGTGGGGGCCGGTCGCGCTCGTGGCCGCGATCCTCCTCCTCGCGATGAACCTCACGGAGGTGAACGACATCTCGGAGGCGCTCGCGCTCGTCCTCGGCGGAGGGCTGGCCGTGGGCCTTGCTCTGGCGGCGTGCGTGCTCGGGTGGTTCTTCGTCGGGCGACTCTCCGCCGACGCGAAGCAGCAGCGCGCGGTGTACGCGCAGTTCTCTGGCGCGTTCGTGGATCCCGCCGACATGGCGCAGGCTCGCTATCCGCTCCGCGAGGGGCTCATGCACGAGATCGCCACGCGCGTGCAGGGGCTCGCCGGCATGGGGTACCGCGTCCCGGCCGACCCGGTGAACCAGTGGGCGCAGATCGCGCTCGATCCGTCGGTCGCGGACGAGCGGGTCGTGTCGGCCGCGTTCACGCTCGCGCGCGTCGACGGCTCGCTCTCGCAGGGCGCGTACAAGGACTGGATGAACCAGGCGCACGCGCAGCTGTGGCAGAAGCTCCGGCAGATGAACCCGCCGTACCTCAGGCTGCCGATCTGACGGTCAGGCGGGCCCTCCGGCCCTCTTCGCCTCCAGCGCTTCCCACCGCGCGGTGAGCTTCGCGATCTCCGCGGTCGCCTCGTCGACGCGCGCTCGCGCCGCGGTCGCCCTCTCGGGATCGGCCCCCTGCGCGTAGAGGGACGGATCGCCCAGCGCCTCTTCGACCACGACCCTTCGCCGCTCGGCCGCTTCGATGCGGTCGAGGATGCCGTCGAGCTCGCGCTGCTCGTTCTTCGAGAGGCCCGGCGCCGGAGGTCGCTCCGATCGCGCGGCAGGCCTGGCGGGCGCCTCCTCCAGCTCCTTGCGCCGTTCGGCCCCGAGCGCGACCGCCGCCGCGTACGCCTGGTAGGCGCCCGCGTAGCGCGTGACCCGCCCGTCGCCCTCGAAGGAGAGGATCCCGGTCGTCACGCGATCCAGGAGGTAACGATCGTGCGTCACGACCAGCAAGGACCCGCGGTACGAAGCGAGGAAGTCCTCGAAGGCGGACAGCGTGTCGGTGTCGAGATCGTTCGACGGCTCGTCGAGGAGCAGGAGGTTCGCCGCGGACGCCAGGAGCCGCGCCAGGGCGAGGCGCGCGCGCTCCCCACCCGAGAGCGCGCAGACCCTCTTCCGCTGGGCGCGCGTGTCGAAGAGGAATCGCTCGAGGTACGTGCGGGGATCCACGCGCTCCTCGGCGACCTCGGGGACGGCCCGCGACACGCAGTCGAGCACGGTGAGGTCGCCGTCGAGGCCCGCGCGCTCCTGGTCGAGGTACGCCACCTTCACGCGGCGCCCGAGGCCGATCGCACCCTCGAAGGTGAGCCCGCTCCCGAGAGATCGCGATCCCGTCGGCGCGCCGCCACGCTCTCCGGGGACGCTCGCGAGGATCGCCCGGAGAAGCGTCGTCTTGCCCGCGCCGTTCGGTCCGAGGACGCCGAGGCGGTCCCCCGTCGTCATCGCCAGATCGAGGCCCTTGACGAGGAGCCTGTCGCCCGCCCGGACGTGCAGGCCACGGACGTCCAGGATGCTCCGCCCGGCGTCGGCGACCTCCGCCGAGAGCTCGACCTGGCCGATCTCCCTCGCGGGGCTGGCCGCCTTCGCCGCCTCGGCGCGATCGATGCGCGCCTTCTGCTTGGTGCCGCGCGCCTTGGGCTGGCGACGGAGCCACTCGAGCTCGGTGCGGAGGAAGTTCTGGCGGTTGCTCTCGGTGCGCCCCGCGAGGGCCTGCCGCTCGGCCCTCGCCTCGAGGTAGGCCGCGTAGCCGCCGTCGTACGTGTGGAGCGCGCCCCGATCGAGCTCCACCGTGCGATCGGCGAGGCGATCGAGGAGCCAGCGATCGTGCGTGACGAACACCACCGCGCCCCGGAACGTCTCCGCGAGGTGCCGCTCCAGCCAGTCGATGGTGTCCGCGTCGAGGTGGGTGGTCGGCTCGTCGAGGATCATCACGTCGGGAGCCCCGACGAGGACCTTCGCGAGCGCGACGCGCCTGCGCTGGCCTCCCGAGAGCGCGCCGGTCGCCCGCTCGATCTCGCCGGTGAGGCCGAGGTGGCCGGCGACGCGCTCCACCTCGTGCGCGCGGTCCCAGCCTCCGAGCCGCTCGATCTCCGCGCCGGCGGCGAGCTGCGCGTCGAGGACCGCGTCCGTGGCCTCGCCCGCGTCGATCCGCCGGGTGATGTCGTCGTGGCGGCGGCGGGCCTCGAGCCACGCGTCGAGCCCCTCCTCGACGCTGGCGCGCACCGTGAGGTTCGCGTCGAGGACGGGCTCCTGCGCCAGGAACGCCACGCGGGCCCCGCGGCGGATCGCCACCGTCCCCGAATCCGCGACCTCGACGCCCGCGAGGACGCGCGCGAACGTGCTCTTGCCTGTGCCGTTGCGGCCGAGCACGCCGATGCGCTCCCCGTCGGAGACGGTGAGCGACGCCCCCCCGAAGAGGACCTTCTCGCCGTAGGCCTTGGCGACGTCGAGCGCGGCGAGGACGGTCATCTCGGCGTCTCTCTACCACGGGCGCCACCCCCGTGCAGCGTCGCGCCGCCGGCCGTCGTCGTCGCCTACGGCACCTCGCGCACGCTCATCTTCTCCTCAGGAGCTGTCCAACAATTGCCCGGGGCTGCCCTTCGTTGACGTTGACGTTGACGTGAGCGTTGACGTTGACGGCGACGGACTGGCGAGCTGGATGTGCGCTTCGAAGGCGTTTCCTCGCAAAATCTCGCCGAGAGCGGCCCGT
>SXNL01000212.1 GCA_005777185.1 Myxococcales bacterium | reverse complement strand
TCCGCGTCGTTCGCCTCGAGAACGCACGACTGAACCGGGAGACCCTGCGAGAGGCGATTCTCCCGTTCACATGCCCCCTCTCCCTTCAGGGAGAGGGGGACGGGGGGTGAGGTCTGCGCGGGCTCGCCCCACCGCCTCCACGGAACCTCTTCGCCTCCCCCATCGCGCGCGTAGCGCGCGATCTGGGGGAGGCCGGCGCGCGAAGCGCGACGGGTGGGGGCACCCTCGCTCGAACGAATGCCTTATCCGATCGGCATTGGGTCTAGCGCCGCCGATCGAGGCCCGTGCGCTGGTCCAGCGTGAAGGCCGCGGTGAGCTGCATCGCGAGCTCGTCCCGGTAGCGGGACGGGCTCCGCCGCTCCTGGTACCTGCGCCGCTCGCCGAGCTCCTGGCGCATCGCGCCGAGCGTGGTGAACGCCCGGCCCACCCGCTGGTGGACGACGTAATGGGAGCCGCACACCGTGACGGGCGTGCCATCCGAGAGGGAGACCTGGGAGAGGGCGCGTTCGTCCGACCAGTTGCAGAGAGAGCACCTGCGCATGCGTCGCAGCGTACGAGCCCGCCGCGACGCCGGCCAACTTTCGTGTCCCGGCGGGGCGCTGCGTTCGACTATCGTGGCGGTCCATGCGCGTCCTCTACCTCACGACCGAGTTCCCGTTTCCCCCGACGAGCGGGGGTCGTGTGCGCAGCCTCGCCGAGCTCGAGCTTCTGGTGTCGCTGCCCGAGGTGACGTCGCTCACGGTGCTCACCCTGCGAGAGGCCGACATCTCGCGTGCGGACATCCTCGGGCTGACCGACCGGCTGAAGGGCGCTCGCGTCCTCGAGTCGGTGTTTCACCCGATCCACCTGAAGCAGTTCCCGCACTACTTCGCGTGGGTGGCGGCCTTGCGGGTCGCGCGTCGCCTCCCCTACCTGGCGGGGAAGTGGGTCTCGCCGCGCGTGTACAGGCGGATCCGGCGCATCCTGTCCCAGACCGAGTTCGATGTAGTCTACATCGATCACCTGGGGATGGCCGTCTACCTGCCGCTCGTTCGCCGCCTCGCGCCCCGCGCCCGCTTCGTGCTCGAGCAGCACAACGTGGAGAGCGATTTCTTCGCTCAGTTTGCGGAGCGCCAGACGAACCCCGTGAAGCGCGCGGTCGCGAGGAGCGAGCACGAGACGGCGCGCCGCTGGGAGATCGCGACCATGAAGAAGGTGGACGCGGTCGTGGCGATCTCCACGTCGGACGCGGACGCGTTCCGCGCGATGGCGGGGGTCGACGCCCACGTCGTGCCGCAGGTCATGCCGCTCTCGCGCAGGCCCTGGACGAGCGGTCGGAAGAAGCGGCTGGTCTACCTCGGCAACCTGACGTGGCACCCGAACGTCGAGGGCCTCGACTGGTTCGTGCAGGAGGTCTGGCCGCACGTGCGTGCGAACGCGCCGGACGCCGTCCTCGATATCGGAGGGAGCGGGCTGCCTCCCGGGACGGTGCCCGAGAAGTGGCGCGCGGCCGGCGTGAACGTGGTCGGCTTCGTCGCGGATCTCGAGGTGTTCTACGAGGGCGCCGTGGGCTTCCTCGCGCCCATCCTCGGCGGCTCTGGCGTGCGCATCAAGGTGCTCGAGGCGTTCCGCGCCGGGCTGCCGCTCGTCACGACGGACGCCGGGGCGCTCGGTCTGCCGATCCAGCACGGCGAGCACGCGCTCATCGGGAACGACGCGCGGGCGTACGCGGACAACGTCGTCCGGCTCTGCGGGGACGACGATCTCCAGGTTCGCCTCCGGGAAGGTGGGTACGACTACATCGAGGAGCACCACAGCCAGCGCGCGGCCGCGAAGGTCATGCGCCTCGCCCTCGGCTTCTGAGCCGCCGGCGCCTCGGGCGCATCGAACCTGGTCGCCCTACGGGGGCGGCACGCGCGACGGCCGCGAGCCGCCGCAGAGCTCGCACCGCGAGAGCTGCCGGTCGACGTCGTGGAAGCGCTCGGCCAGCGCCTTCACCAGCGCGCCGAGCCAGCTCCGCGTGGCGAACCCGTGCTCGAGCGACGCCGAGGTGACGACCTTGACCTCCACGTCCTCGAGTGCGCGCACGCTCGCCGAGCGGGGGTGCTGGGTCAGCAGCGCCGTCTCGCCGAACACCTCACCGGGGCCCATCTCGCGGAGGTGCACCTCCGCCCCCCCGATCGTCTTGTAGGCTTCGCACCTGCCATTGGTGATGATGTACGCCGCGTCGGGTGGCGCCCCCTCGGCCACGATCACCGCGCCTGCGGCGAAGCGTGCCGTCGCGAACCACCCGCCGGCCCTGAGGAACTCGTCGACGTCGGCCTTGAGCGCAGCGACGTCGGGATACCGGTCCTGGCGCCGCGGGGCCATGGCCCGCGCCGTGATGCGACATAGCTCGGGCGGAAGGTCTCGCCCCGGCGCGGCCACCTCCGGCGGGACCACGGCGCCGCGTCGGGCGCGCGAGATGAGCTCGTCCATCGGGGCGCCGTCGAAGGGCGGGTGGCCCGTCAGCATCTCGTACAGGATCGCCCCGAGGCCGAAAACGTCCGTCCGCACGTCGACGTCGTCGGCGAGGCCGAGCGCCTGCTCGGGGGCCATGTACGCGATGGTCCCGACGATGGTGCCTGCCTCCTGGAGGCTGCCCGAACGCCTCGGTCGTGCGAGCGTCACCGCGCCCCGGTTCGCCTCCTCGTCGGAGCCGTTTCCCAGCGTGACGGCGACCCCCCAGTCCATCACGTAGACCTGGCCGTGCGTACCGACCATGACGTTCTCGGGCTTGAGATCGCGGTGGATGACGCCGAGGCTGTGCGCGAAGCTCATCGCGTCGCAGACCTTGAGGAACACCTCGAGGTTCTTCTGCACGGACGCGTAGAACGGCGAACCCATGTCCCCGTGGAGCACCGAGGCGAGGGTGCGACCGCCCACGAGCTTCATTGTGAAGTAGGCGGCCGACGGATCGATGCACAGGTCGTAGACGGGTGCGATGTTGGGGTGATCGAGTTGCCCGGCGATCTGGGCCTCCTCGACGAAGCGGCGCACAGCCTCGGGGTGGCCGGCCTGGTGCACGGTCTTGAGGGCCGTCGTTCGCTGCAGGACGATGTCGAACACCCGGCGCACCTCGCCCATGGCCCCCGAGCCCAGGAGCCCGAGATCCTGGTAGCGGTGTGCCCAGGCATCCTGCCCGGTTGCTCCCTCCCGGCCCGTGCCCTCGGCCATCGTGGGCTGCGAGGAGGTCTCGTCCCCGGTGGGGACGCTGTCGTCTGTCTTGCGGTGCATGCCTTGCGAGGCTCCCCTTACCGCGCCCGGGCGCGGGAAGAAAGCCTCGCGAGGTGATCTGTCGGCCGTGAGCGGGGGCCGCGGGGCCAGGCGCCCGAATTCGCGCTACTTCCCCTTGCAGCCGGGGTTGAGGGCCTCGAAGCGGCCGCGGACGGCGTCGGGCGGGAGGGTTGGCTCGAGCTCCTTGGCGACGGCGAAGCCCTGCGCGCAGTCTCCCGCCTTCGCGAAGCACTTCGGCGCGATGCCGATGAGGTTCGCGTTGCTCGCGACGGCGAGCGCCATGTCGTCGGCGTCCTTCGGCTTCACCACGGGGGCCAGGCGCTTCACCGTCGCGTAGTGCTTGGCGCAGGTCGCCCCGTCGGTCTTCTCGAACGCGCCCTTCCCGAGCGCCTGCGCGGCCTGCAGGAGCTCCTCGCGCTGCGAGATCTTGCCCTGGCAGTACGACGTCGCGGCCGTCTCGACCATTCGATCGACCGTCTCCGGGCCCTGGCCGAGGGTGGCCTCGTAGGCCTTGCGCGCGAGGGACTTGCCCGCGTCGCACTGGCCCGCGAGCATCACGCACTGCGCGCGGATCTGCGCGCCCCATGCCTTCGGGTTCGTGCTCGTGCCGCCCGGCCGGGGGTCGAGCTTGTCGTGCTCGTCGAGCTCCGCGAGGCAGCCCTTGCCGTCCCTCGCGCGCATCTTCTCGCTCGCGGTCTCGTAGTGCGCGGCGGCCTTCTTCTCCTTGTCGGTCTCGGCCTTGAGCTTGGCGGCGAGGCTGAGCGCGTCCGGCGTCTCCGGGGCCTTCGCGGCCTTCGCGTCGGGGTTGTCCCCCGGGGAGATCTCCCGCAGCGTGAGCCGGATGGGGACCTTGCAGGTCTGCACCTCCTTGGCCGTCTCCGCGCGGCAGCTCGAGAGGAGCCCTCCGTTCTTCTCCGCCTTGTTCTCGGACGTCCTCGAGCCGCCGACGCCGATGCCGTACACCGAACCGCCCGTCTCCCCCTTGATCTTCGACTGCGATCCGAGCGCGAAGGCGCCGAGGTTGTAGCCGTACACGAAATGCGTAGCGCCCTTGCAGCCAGCGATCTTCTCGAGATCCTTCGCATGAACGGCGTCCCGCGTCGCGTTGCGCGTCCCGCTGACGAAGTACTCCATGCGGAACTTCTCGCCACCGGAGACGCGCCCGCCGAGCGTGCCCACGCCGAGCGGGAGCTTCGCGTAGAGCTCTCCTTCGTTCGCGATCTCGACGACCTCGACGGAGCCCGCCGTCCACTCGACCGGCTTGTACGAGCCCAGCGATCCCTTCACCGAGTCGTTGACGCACGAATCGAGGATCTTGAGGTCGCAGCCCTCGTACTTGACGAAGACGACGTCGCTCGAGGTCCTGGCCTCGAAGCTCGACATGTCCGTCGCGTCCCACTCGATGACGAAGGGCCGCTCGGCCGTCTTCGGGCTGCACTTGTTGGCGCCGGCGAAGGTCTTGTCCATGAGCGCGCTCTGGCCCGAGGTACGCGCGGCGCCGCCACCCTGCCCGCCGCCACCGCATGCCGGGAGGGCGAGCACGAGCGAGCCGGAGAAGACCGAGAAAACCAACGATTTCCAATGTGTTCTCATCTGCAACCTCGCCTCTGTCCTAGCGCCGCTCTACGGGGGCCGGGGGGACTTTCTTCCTCGCCCCTCGAGGCCGTCGCGCAGCAGGTGCGTCCCCGCGCGAAAGGCGCGCTCGAGCCCGGGTGGCGAGCCCGTCTCGCGGCCCGTCGCGCTGGCACGGCCAGTGCTTGAAAGGGGGCGCGCGCTCCGCGAGCCATGGGCGCAAGGAGGTCGTCATGTACGTCAGCGAGATCATGACCATCGGGGCTCACACCTGTGGCACGCGCGACTCGCTCAACAGTGCCGCGCAGACCATGTGGGAGCACGATGTCGGGGCGCTCCCGGTCATCGATGAAGAGGGGCGCGCGATGGCGATGATCACCGACCGCGACATCTGCATGGCGGCGTACACGCAAGGGATGCGGCTCGTGCACATCCCGGTGTCGGCCGCGTGCTCGCGGTCGATCGTCACGGTCTACGAGGACGACACCCTGTCCGCCGCCGAGGCGCTCATGCGCGAGCATCAGATCCGCCGCGTACCCGTGATCGACCGGGCGCACAAGCCCGTGGGGATGCTCTCCATGAACGACCTCGCGCGCCACGTGAGCAAGCCGGGACAGCGCCACAACGGCCTGAGCCCCAGCTCGATCGTGGAGACCCTCGCGGCCGTCTGCCAGCCCACCGCCGATCTGCCCCAGGTCGTGTCCTCCGCGTTCTGAGGCACGCCGCGTGCTTCGGTGCACATCATGTCCATCCGGAAGATCCTCGTGCCGACCGACTTCGGGCCTGCGAGCGAGGCCGCGCTCTCCCACGCGATCGACCTCGCGACCGCGTTCGGCGCGGGGATCACGCTGCTCCACGTGTACGAGTCCCCCGTGTCGTTCGCCTACCCGGGCGCACCGTTCGTCCCGATCGACGACATCTCGAACTCACTCCGCGAGAACGCCGAGAGGGGCGTCCGTTCGCTGGTCGCGCGGACGGGGGAGCGCCTGGCCAGGGTCGACGGGCTCGTACGCCAGGGCTCTGCGTGGAGGAACATCAACGACGTCGCGCAAGAGCTCGGCTTCGATCTGATCGTGATCGGCACCCATGGCCGGCGCGGCGTCCCGCGCGCCCTCATCGGCAGCGTCGCCGAGAAGCTCGTGCGGACCTCTCACGTCCCGGTGCTCACGGTCCACGCGCCCGAGGCGGTTCCGCCCGCGTCCGCGTCGGCATGACGCTCCGGCCCGGGAGCGCGAATCCACGGTCTCCCGCGCTCGGTCGTGGTACTCCATGGGGGTGTCGCCCCGGGGACCGCTCCTCGCGATCGCATCGCTCCTCGTGGCCGGGGTCGGCCTCGCCGTAGCGTGCTCGAACGCTCCCGCGCCGGCGCGCCCGACCCTGGCGGAGGCCGGTGCGGACGGGGGCGTGGGCGCGGATGCGGACGTCGGCTCGGCCCCGTCCTGCGTGAAGTCTCCCGTGGCCACGCCCTTCCCGAGCGGGGCATGCAAGGTCCCGCTCCCCCCCGCGAAGGACACGCTCGACGAGGCGCTCGCGATCATCGGGAGGGATCGCTGCAGCACGCGGCTCGACCTCGCGCACGTGTCGATCGGCCTCATGAACCCCAGCGACCCGCGAACGATGCCGGACTTCAAGGCCCTGCTCGAGTACCCGCTCCGCATCCCGGGGTGGGGCGCGGAGACGGCGAAGTGGCTCGACGAGGCCGTCGCGAGCGATACGCCCGTGTCCCGCGCGCTCGCGGCGGCCGCCACCCGGGTCGGCGCCCCGGTCGTGGACTGCCCCGACGCGACGCTGTTCGTCGTCGACCGCAACGACCCTGCGCCGCTCGCGTCGGCGCTCTACCAGTCCGCTCCCGAGGCCATCGATCTGGACGTCGCCCGGCCGCTCGTGGTCGGGATCCCCCTCGACCTGCAGCGCGCGCTCGCGCCGGTCGTGCGCGCCGTCGCGTGGGCCTCGAAGGAGGTCGTGGAGGCTCGCGGTCAGGCCGATCCCGTCCAGCTGAAGAACGCGCCGGACTTCGCCCTCGGTGTGGCCAAGCTCGGCCTGAGCAAGGATCTCCTCGCGAGGATCGACTCGTTCGACCTCGCGCGCACCCACCGCGCCGCTCTCGTGGTCGCGCAGGCCGTGGAGTCCGCGAAGCTCGGACGCTTCCGCGGCGTCGACATCGCCAAGCTCGATCTCCACATGCCGTGGGGCCAGGTGATCCTCCGGGGCGCGGGCCCCGACCGGTACGAGGCCGGGACGCCCGCGGATTGGGCCGCGCTCGTCGTCGACACCGGCGGAGACGACGTCTACAACGCCGCGGTCGGCGCGGCCATCGCGCAGCGCCCGGTGTCCGTCGTGATCGACCTCGGAGGCAAGGACACGTGGGGGTACTCCGAGAAGCCCGTCCCCGGCGACAAGGCCGTGACCGCCGACGGAGGGCTCCCCGCGGGGATGCGCCTCCCGAGCGACGCCGCGGGCCGGAGTGGTGACGGCCGCACGCGCTCCAAGGTCGGGCGCCAGGGCTCGGGCGTCTTCGGCGTGGGCCTCGCGTGGGATCTCGGCCCCGAGGGCGATCGATATCGATCGCTCGTCCACTCGCAGGGAATGGGCGTGTTCGGCGTCGGCGTGCTGTTCGACGAGGGCGGGGACGACACCTACGAGGCCGAGGCGCTGTCCCAGGGGGCCGCCGCCTGGGGCATCGGCCTCCTGCTGGATCGCGCCGGGAACGACGTCCACAAGGGGTACTCCGCGATGCAGGGGTACGCCTTCACGCGCGGCTTCGGCGCGCTCGTCGACGGCGCCGGCGACGACGACTACACGACCGACGTTGGCGATCCGGCGTTCGGCGGCGATCCGCTCTACCCGAGCGCGCAGCTCCCGGGTCGCGGGAACACCGCGATGTCTCAGGGCTGCGGTCGCGGCAACCGTCCGGACGTGCCCGAGGCCGGCTACCAGATGCCGGGCGGGATCGGCCTCCTGCGCGACGCGCACGGCAACGACCGGTACAAGACGAGCGTCTTCGGGCAAGGCTCGTCGTTCGGCCTGGGCATCGGCGTCCTCTCCGACGGCGACGGCGACGACGTGTACGAGGGCCTCTGGTACGTGCAGGGCGCCAACGCGCACACGGCGGTGTGCTTCTTCTTCGAGGGCGCGGGCGACGACAGGTACAACCCGACGTACCCCGTCGCGGCGACCATGATCGGCGTGGGGCACGACTTCTCCGCCGCGGTGCACCTCGACCTCGGAGGATCCGACGTCTACCGGGCGGGGGGCCTCGCCATCGGCGCCGGGAACGCGAACGGGCTGGGCCTCCTCGCGAACATCGGCGGCGCCGACAGCTACGAGAGCAACCCCCAGATGACCCTCGGTGCGGCGAACGTGAGCGAGACCATCAACTTCAATGGCCGCGGCGCGATGCCGACGATCGGCGTGTTCGTCCGCACCGGCGGCGTGACCACCTTCAAGAAGCCCCCCACGGGCGCGGTGGCCGGCGGGACCTGGGGAAACATCGGCAATCCGGACGCCGGGACGGCGGAGTCGGCCGTGGGCGTCGATCGCCCCGCCGGGACCGCCGTCTTCCCTTGACGAGACGCACAGGTTCGACGGGCCGGCACGCCCCTCGAGCACCGCGGTTCACGGCTGGGTGCGCGGGAGGGTGAACGTGAACGTCGACCCCACCCCGGGCGTGCTCGCGACCTCGATCGTCCCGCCGTGGAGCTCGAGCATCTTGCTCACGATGAAGAGGCCGAGGCCCGTGCTCTTCTCGCCGCGCGTGGCGCGTGCGCTCGTGCGCGAGAACTTCTTGAACAGGCACGGCACTTCGGCGGGCGCGATCCCCTGGCCCTGATCGGCGACCGCCACGACCACCCGGTCCGGGCCACCGCGAAGCGTGACGTGCACCACGGTCCCCGCGGCGGAGAACTTGAGCGCGTTGGAGATGAGGTTGTTCAGGACCTGCAGCACCTTGCCGCGGTCGATCCGCGCGAGAATAGGCTCCGCGGGCAGGTCCGACGTGAGGCGGATCCCCTTGTCCTCGGCGAGAAACGCGCTCCGCTCGAGCGCGTCGTCGATCACGTCACGGACGTCGTGCATCTCCGCGAGCAGCCGGAGGACGCCCTCCTCGAGGCGTGTACTGTCGAGGATGTCGGCGATCAGCTCGAGCATGAACGTGCCGTTGTCGCGCGCGCGGCCGAGCAGCTTGCGCTGCCGCTCCGAGAGGGGCTCCTTCGCGCGATGGATGAGCTCGAGGTACCCGATGACGTTGGCGAGCGGATTCTTGAGGTCGTGCGAGACGATGCCGATGATGTCGGTGCGCATCCGCTCCAGCTCACGCGCCGCTTTGCGCCGCTCGACCTCCTCCGTGATCTCGCGGTGTATGGCGAGGAAGTGCGTGACGTGGCGCGCATCATCGCACACGGGCGCGATCGTGAGCTCGGCGTCGTAGAGCGTTCCGTCCTTCCGCCGGTTGACGAGCTCGCCGCGCCACACGCGACAGTCGAGGATGGACTCCCACATGGCGTGGTAGAAGGCCTCCGCGTGGGTGCCGCTGGAGTTGATCCGCGGCTTCCTGCCGAGCGCCTCGCCGGCCGCGTACCCGGTCATGCGTTCCCAGGCGTGGTTGACGTAGAGGATGGTCCCGGTCGCGTCGGTGACCATCACCGACCCGAGGGCATGCTCCAGCGCGGTCGCCAGCAGCTGCGGCGTATCGAGCACAGATCCCACGCTGGAGCATCGCAGCAATTGCCGTTCCCGCGCTCCGGGCGCGAGGTTCCGGGCAAGAACCAGGGAACCGGCGAGAGGTGCGCCGCACCGTTTGCGGGCGGCGAAGGAGCTGCGCCTCACTCGTCCTGGAACACCGTGACCCGCCAGCTCACCTCCTTGCCGCTGTTCGAGCGGACCTCGATGAAATACGGCTTGTCCTTCACGAACGGCAGCGTGGGCGCGGACGTTGGGGTGATCGTGGACGAGGGCTTCCCCTCCACGTCCACCTTGAGCGTCACGTCGCCGTTGAACTGAATGAAAAAGCTCCTCGTTGCAGGCTTGAGCGTGAACGTCAGGAAGTCGCTCTCGGCGACCGGCGGGGGGCCCGCGTCGACCACCGCCGCGTCGCCTGCATCCCCGGCGTCCCTGGCCGCGTCGGGCCCGGCGTCCACCATGCCCGCGTCGGGCCCGGCGTCGCCCGCCCCGCGGAACGAGATCGTCCCGCACCGCGTCGGGTCGACCTTGTTCGCCGTCGCGGGGGTGTCGTTCGGCTCCTCCTCCAGGAGGCCGCCCACCACACACGGGACGCCCCCGTCGAAGGTGGTCGGGATCCCCGCGTCGTAGACCTTGACGGGGCCCGTGTCGATCCCGGTGTCGGCGGGCCCCGTGTCGATCCCGGTGTCGATGCCGCCGTCCGCGAGTCCGCCGTCGGCCGGCCCGGTTCCGGACGTGGCGTCGCTTCCGCAGGCCGCCCACGTGGCGGCGCCCGAGGCGAGGAGGATCCCGAACGCGACGCGAGCCAGCGGGAGACCACGGAGCCGGAGGCTGTTTTCCATCCCGTGATTGTGCGCGATTTCCGCACGAGCCTCAACGTTGGTGATATCCAGGGGACGCATGCCGAGGATCCGTCTGCGCGTCCGCTTCGCGCGCTGGCCCGCCCTGTCGCCACGGATGGGGGACTGCCACTTCCACGTGAAGCGCGCCTTCCGCGACGCCTGCGGGTTCGAGGCGTCAGCGTTCTCGGCGCGCGGCGACGTCGTCCTCGTGAACGGGCCGGCGGCGCACCGCTTCGCGCACCTCCTCTCGGAGCGCGTCGGGGTCCACGTGGGCGCGGCCGAACTCCGCGCGCTCGGCCTCGCGCACGAGGTGCTGCACGCCGTCGTCGGCCTCTACCGGCGCGCGAACCCGGGCGTGCTCGCCGGCGTGCTCGCGCGTCTCGAGGAGCGCCTCGGCCCCTCGGTCGACGACGCCCTCCGCGCGTTCCTGGGCGCGTTCCCCCCCCCCACGCTGTACGCGGGCGCCGTCACGGTCGACGAGGTGCTCGCCGCGTCCCACGGCGGCGTCGGCGGGCGCGAAGCTGCGCTCGAGGAGCTGCTCCTCCTGTGGGTCACGAACCAGAACCCGGTGTACGCGCCGATCGCGCCGGTCGTGGCCGACGACGAGCTCGCGTCCACGCCCTACCAGGCCGTCGTGGCGTCCGCCGGCGAGCGCCTGGCGGACGAACCGCGCGTGATGGACACGGGCGAGACGTTGCTCGATCTCCTCCTCGCGCCAGCCCGCCGCGCGCCGTCTTCCATCTGGGCGCAGCTTCGCTACATGCGCGAGACGTGGGGCGTGATGCTCGAGGAGATCGGCCTCCTCGACGAGCTCCTCGTGCTCGAGGACACGAAGCGAGAGGAGGAGTGGCTCGGCCACACGTCCTTCGCCGGCCACGACGGCGGCCCGCCGGTCACCGAGCTCCTCTCGACGTGGACGCACGACCACGAGTACGAGGCGTTCAGCCCGGACACGGACTGGATGCCGCGCGTCGTGATGATCGCGAAGTCCACGTTCGTCTGGCTGCACCAGCTGTCGCGCGCGCATGGCCGCCCGATCCGCACGCTCGCCGACATCCCCGAGGAGGAGATCGCCAAGCTCGCGAGCTGGGGCATGACGGCGCTCTGGCTCATCGGCGTGTGGGAACGATCCGCGGCGAGCGTCCGCATCAAGCACCGCATGGGCAACCCGGACGCGGTCGCGAGCGCGTACTCGTTGGAGTCCTACGAGATCGCCAGCGACCTCGGCGGTCACGCCGCCTACGAGGTCCTCCGCGAGCGCTGCTCGCGGCACGGCGTCCGCCTCGCGAGCGACATGGTGCCCAACCACATGGGCATCGACTCGTCGTGGGTGGTGCATCACCCGGAGCGGTTCCTCTCCCTCACGGAGCCGCCGTTCCCGAGCTACAGGTTCAGCGGTCCCGACCTCTCCCACGATCCGTCGGTCGGCGTCTACCTCGAGGACGGATACTGGGCCCGCACGGATGCCGCCGTGGTGTTCAAGCGTGTGGATCGCCACACGGGCGACGCGGTCTACGTCTACCATGGCAACGACGGCACCAACATGCCGTGGAACGACACGGCGCAGCTGGACTACACGCGCGCGGACGTCCGCGAGGCGGTCATCCAGACGATCATCCACGTCGCGCGGATGTTCCCGATCCTCCGCTTCGACGCGGCGATGACGCTCGCGAAGCGGCACATCCAGCGGCTCTGGTTCCCGCTCCCGGGCACGGGCGGGGCGATCCCCTCGCGCGCGGATCACGCGCTCTCGAAGGTGGAGTTCGACGCGCTCATCCCCCGGGAGTTCTGGCGGGAGGTCGTCGATCGTGTCGCCGTGGAGGCGCCCAACACGCTCCTCCTCGCCGAGGCCTTCTGGCTGATGGAAGGGTACTTCGTCCGCACCCTCGGCATGCACCGGGTCTACAACTCGGCCTTCATGAACATGCTCCACAAGGAGCAGAACCAGGAGTTCCGGCTCCTGATCAAGAACGTGATCGAGTTCGAGCCGCGCGTGCTCGAGCGCTTCGTCAACTTCATGAACAACCCGGACGAGGAAACCGCGATCGCCCAGTTCGGGGACGGCGACAAGTACTTCGGTGTCGCCGTGCTCCTCGCGACCCTGCCCGGGCTACCGATGTTCGGGCACGGCCAGGTGGAGGGGTTCACCGAGAAGTACGGCATGGAGTACAAGCGACCGCGCCTCGACGAGGAGCCGAAGGGGTGGCTCGTGGATCGTCACGCGCGCGACATCTTCCCGCTGCTGCGGCAGCGCCACCGGTTCTCTTCCGTCGACGCATTCTACCTCTACGACTGCGTCACGCCCGCGGGCCACGTCCACGAGGACGTGATCGCGTACTCGAACGGCGTCGGGGGTCGGGCGTCGCTGGTGCTGTTCAACAACCGCTACGCGGAGGCGCACGGCTTCCTCCGCGAGAGCGCGCCCTGTCGCCTCCCGTCGGGCGAGGTGGGTCGCGCCTCGATCGGGGCCGCGATGGGCCTCGCCGCGGAGCCGGGCCTCTACGTGATCGCGCGGGACGCGATCTCGGGCGCGGAGCACCTGTTCTCGCTCGAGGCGTGGAGCTCGCGTGGGTTCGAGGTGCACCTGCGCGCGTTCCAGCACCGGGTGCTCGTCGACTTCGAGGTGGTCGCGCCGACGGCCGAGCGGCCCTGGGACGAGCTCTACCGCGCGCTCGAGGGTCGCGCCGTGCCCAGCCTGGAGGAGGCGCTCGTGAACCACAGGTTCCGCGCCATCCACGATCCGGTCGCGATCCTCCTCTCGCGCGAGCACACCGACTACGTCCTCGGCGCGCCGCGGGAAGCCGCGCTCGCCGCGACGGAGGCCCGCTTCCTGGATCTGCGCAAGGGAATCGCGTGGCACCGCACGTCCCGCGACTCCGACGCGCCCCCGACGTTCGAGGCCGCGATGGCCCGCGCGTCCGAGCCACCGCCGGCGAACGTCTCCGAGCCGACGACGCACAAGCGCGGCGCGGCGCGGCCGCACCATGTCGACCCGGACGCCAAGACGCTCACCGACGACCTGGCGCGCATCGCCGGGCTCGGGACGGGAGGTCCGCCGTTCGCCGCCCACTGGCACCTCGTCGTGCCCGCGGCGCGCGTCCTCGCCCTGATCGAGACCCTGCGAGTCGTCGACATCGCGCTGGGCGCCACGCTGATCGACGACGAGGACTTCCGCCTCGAGCTCCTCGTGCGTCGCGCGCTCGGCGGCGAGGTCACGGACGCGCGCGCCGGCGAGCTGGCGGACATCGTGCGTGCGCTCTCCCGCGGGCCGGCGGACCTCTACCGGTGCTGCCACGCGCTCATCGAGCGACCGCTCGTGCAGGCGTTCCTCATGGTCCACACGGTGGGTCAGACGACCTGGTTCAACCAGGAGCGCATGGAGTGCCTCCTCGTGTTGCTGGCGGCTCGCGGGGCGCAGGGATCTCGAGAGGCCCTTGACGACGTGGCGGGGACGCTCGGGGCGAGCGATGGCTCCGCATCGCCGACCGGCGACCAGCTGGAGCGACTCCTCCTCGACATGTCGCGCTCCGGGTACGACTTTTCTCGCTTCCGTGCCATCGTTTCCGCTGGAAATGGGCTCGCGGATTCGTCATCCTGATCCCGAAGTGGGCAGGACCGTCATCGTGGGTGACGTGCACGGCTGCGCGCGGGAGCTCGAGCGCCTGCTCGATCGTGTCGCCTTCGTGGCCGGTGACCGGCTCGTCTTCGTGGGCGACCTCGTGGCGCGCGGCCCTGACTCGCGGGGCGTCCTCGACATCGCGCGCCGCACCGGGGCGATCATCGTGCGCGGCAATCACGAGGACCGGCTGCTCTCGTGGCGGCGCGCGCGGGAAGCCTGGATGCACGGCTACGCCCCCGAGAAGGTCCCGATCGGCAGGATGCACAAGGCGATAGCGCTCGGCCTTCGCCCCGTGGACTGGACGCTGCTCGAGACGGCGCCGCTTCACGTCGAGATGCCCGAGCACGCGCTC
Organism: Myxococcales bacterium; assembly: GCA_005777185.1. GTDB lineage: Bacteria > Myxococcota_A > Polyangia > Polyangiales > Polyangiaceae > SXNL01. The sequence continues at coordinate 3,553 of SXNL01000212.1, read as the reverse complement.
GCCGTCGTGCACGCGGGGATCGTCCCGGGCGTGCCGCTCGCGGAGCAGAGGCCGTCGACGCTCATGCGCATCCGCACGGTGCGCGTGAGCGCGGGCGGGGCGCACCACGACGTACTCTGGGGAGTCGCCTACGGCGGCCCGCTGCACATCGTCTTCGGCCACAACGCGCAGCCTGGTCTCCAGCTCCACCCCTTCGCGACGGGCCTCGATACAGCCTGCGTCTACGGCGGCGCCCTCACCGCGATGGTGCTCGCGGAGGGACAGAAGATCCCACGAAGCCGAGCGGCGCGGCGGAGGCTCCTCGTGGCCGAGCCAGCCGAGCGGATTCACTACGATTTCACGCGCAAGGTCGCGTGACACCGGCTATCCTCGGGCCGTCGTGAAAGGTCACACCTTCGCCCTCGCCGCGGCCCTGCACATGGTCGTCCTGTCGACGCCGATGCAGGTGCTCGCGCAGGCGACGCCGGCCCGCGCCGGAGACAAGGGCGCGCCGTCCGCTGCGGCGGGCCAGGACCTCCTGCAGAAGGCTCAGCAGCTCTTCGACGACCAGCAGTACGAGGAGTGCATCCAGACCCTCGGGTCCGTCCTCGTCCGCCCGAACAACACGAAGCAGCAGCGGGTCGACGCGATGCGTCTTCTCGCCGTGAGCTACATCACCCTCAACCGCAAGGACGAGGCCGAGAACACGATACGCGGCCTCCTCGGCCTCGATCCGGAGTACCGCCTGCCCGCGTCCGAGTCGCCGAGGTTTCGTGACTTCTTCCTCGCGGTCCGCGCGAAGTGGGAAGGGGAAGGGCGTCCTGGCGTGATCAAGGACACCGAGCCGCCCAAGCCCGTGAACATGAAGCACAGCTCGCCCGCCCAGGTGGAGCCGAACGCGAACATCGAGCTCACCGCCCGCGTCGAGGATCCGGACAACCGCGTCACCGAGGTCAAGCTCTACTTCCGCGCCGGCTCCAAGGGGAAGTTCGAGGAGGTCGTGGCGAGCCTGCAGGACGGGCGCGCGAAGGCGACGATCCCGGGCGCGTTCGTCAAGCCGCCGCTCGTGGAGTACTACTTCCTCGGCGCCGACAAGGGTGGGCTCCCGCTCGTGGCGCGCGGCGACGCCAACGCGCCCCTCCGCATCGCCGTGCCCGAGGCGAGCCGGGGCTGGGTCCTGCCCGTCGCGATCGGCGGCGGGATCCTCGGCGCCGCCGCGATCGTGGGCGGGCTCGCCCTCGCCGGCGTGTTCAAGAGTTCCTCGCCGCCGCCCGGCGGCACGACGCCGGGCGGGTCGAACCGCGGCACCGTGAGCATCAGCATCGGAGAATGAGCGGAGAGCCCACGTTCCCGTTCGTGTGCGTGGACGTCGAGGCGGAGGACGCGGACGCCATGAGCGGAGCGCTGTTCGAGCTCGGGGCGCAGGGCGTCGAAGAGCGCGACGCGACGACGCTCGTGAAGGCGAGGGTGCCCGGCAAGGTCACGCTGGTCGCGAGCTTCGCGACGCGGGAGGAGGCCGATTTCGCGATCGGCGAGCTCGATCCCGCCCTGTCGCCCGCGATCGAGGTGATCGTCGGCGACGCGTGGCGCGACGCGTGGAAGGAGCACTTCCGGCCCTTCGTGATCGCCCCGGGAGTCGTCATCCGGCCGCCGTGGGAGCCGTACACGGCGAGGGAAGGGGAGATCGTGCTCGAGCTCGAGCCCGGTCGGGCCTTCGGTACGGGGCTCCACGAGACGACGAAGCTCGTGGCGGAGGCGCTCGGCCGCGGGCGCGAGCGTCTCGCCGGCGCGACGGTGCTGGACGTGGGGACCGGGAGCGGGATCCTCGCGCTCCTCGCGCTCCGCCTCGGGGCGGCGCGGGCGATCGCGATCGACGTGGATCCGGACAGCGTGGCCGTGACGCGGGAGAACGCGGTGCGGAACGGACTCGAGGCGCGCCTGTCGGCGAGCGACCTCGACGTGTCGGGCATCGAGGGTCGGTTCCCCATCGTGCTCGCCAACATCGAGGCGCGCGTGCTCGTGCCGATGGCGTCGGAGCTGGGCGCGCGCGTGGCTCCGGGGGGGAGGCTGCTCCTCTCGGGGATCCTCGCGGGGCAGGAGGAAGAGGTCGCGGGTGCGTACGCGGCGCTGGGGGCGCCCGCGATCACCGCGCTCGGCGAGTGGGTCCTCCTCGCGTTCGAGCGGCCGTGGTAGTGGACCCCGCATGTCCGCCCAGAAGAACGTCTTCGGCCGTCCCCTCGCTCCGTGCTCGATGAACCCCCGCACGGGGTTCTTCCGCGACGGCTGCTGCAACACGGGTCCGGAGGATCGTGGCGAGCACGTGGTCTGCGTGCGGGTCAGCGCCGACTTCCTCGCGTTCAGCCGGTCACGCGGCAACGATCTGTCCACGGCGGTGCCGCAGTTCGGGTTCCCTGGCCTCGCGCCGGGCGACCGGTGGTGTCTCTGCGGGGCCCGCTGGGCGGAGGCCCGGGACGCGGGCGTCGCGCCGCGCGTGTACCTCGCGTCGACGCACGAATCGATGCTCGCTCACGTGACGCTCGAGGAGCTATCGAAGTACGCCCTGGATCTGTCCTGAGTCCGGTCCGATCCACCGCCTGCGACGGGATTCGCGATCGGGGACCGACGCCGAGGCACGGGCGCCCCTCCGCGCCTCCGGTGTGCTACGCTGAAGGCCGTGCACCCACACACACCAGCCTTCCTCCGGCTGACGCGAAGCGGCTCGATCTACCTACGAGCCTGGCTGCCGCTCCTCGTGCTTCCGGTGATGTTTGCCACCTGCTCCGACGAAGCGCCAAGCGGCGGTGGCAACGGTAGCAACGGTAGCAGCGGCAGCAACCCCGCTGCGAACCCTGCCGGCGACGGTGTGGGCAACGCCGTCGAAGCCGGTCTCGTCACCAGCACACCCGCGAACTACACCTGCACGCGAGAGATCCACGTGTCCGCGACGGGGAACGACGCGAACAACGGGTCGGCGACGAGCCCCCTCAGGACCATCGCCAAGTCGACGCTCGCAACCCAGCCAGGGGACTGCGTCAAGGTGCACGCGGGCACCTACGCGGAGTCGACGACCATCGCCTTCCGGAAGGACGGATCGGAGGCCGCGCCGATCGTGCTCTGGTCGGTGGACGGCCGCGGCGCTGCCATCATCGATGCAGGCGGGAACAGGACCGGCCCCACGGTCCTCATGAGCCAGAATCACGTCATCATCGACGGCTTCGAATTCAAGAACAGCCCCACCGACACGAACGAGCAGGTCGTCCACTTCGACGGGCTCAAGTCGGGCAAGGGCGTCGGCTCCGTCCTGCGAAACTGCAAGATCACGGGCGGCTACGATCACATCAAGCTCAATCAAGCGAGCGACGGCATCACCGTCGAGAACAACGAGTTCTACGGCAAGTTCGGTCACCTTCCGATCAGCCTCACGGGCGCGAACCGTCTGGTGTTCCGCGGCAACTTCTGCCATGACTGGAACACCGGCCCCAACGGAGCGGTTCAGATCAAGGGTGGCTCGCGCGACGCCATCTTCGACGGCAATCGCTTCCAGGATATCGTGTCGGCGGCCGGAGCGATCGCG
>SXNL01000028.1 GCA_005777185.1 Myxococcales bacterium | reverse complement strand
GGATCGGCAAGACCTTCTAGGCGGGAGGGGCCTGCATCCAGAAGGACAGCGACGCGCCCGCGAAGCCGCCCGCGGGCCCTGCGCCGAAAGTGATGGGGTACGCCCGGTCCGATTCGAACGGACGACCTGCGGCTTCGAAGGCCGATGCTCTATCCAGCTGAGCTACGGGCGCGAGAAGCCCGTTCGTAGACCAGCCGGCGGGACGTGTCCACCGGACACGTCAGATCCGGGACCCAGGCGGGGGTCCGAGCCTCAGGCCGGCACCAGCACCCCGTCGTCGAGCCCGTAGAACCGCACCCGCGGCGCCCCCACCGCGTCGTCCACCGTCGCCGTCGCGCCGAACACGCGATTTTTCCCCGCGATCGCGATCCTGTCGAGGAGCGTGTGCCGGTGTCCGTGCAGCACGTGGACCCGCGGGTGAAGCCCGAGCAGCTCGAGCAGCTTCCCGCAGCCGACCAGCCCGTCGAACCACTGCCACACGGGGTTCTTCGAGCGCAGGCCGGGCGGGTGGTGCATCGCCACGACCACCGTCTTGTGCCGCATGGACGCCCCTCGCAGCGTGTCCATGATGCGCGTGACCGCCTCGATCGCGACCGCGCCGCCGCTGCGGAGGAAGAACTGGTCACGCGTCGAGTCCATCGGGAAGAACACCACGCTGCCGCGCTCGACGACGCGCCCGTGCTCGCCGGCGGCGCCGCCGCGGAACGCGGAGAGCGGACCCTCGCACGCCTTCTTCCAGCCGGCGGCGTCGACGTACACGTCGTGGTTGCCCGGCACGAGCGTCACCGTGTCGGGGGAGATCCCGGAGTCGTGGAGAATCTCCGCGAAGGACTCGTACTCGGCCTCGGAGCCCACCTCGGTGAGGTCGCCGGAGACCACGACGTGGTCGGCGCGATCCTTCACGTGCGCGAGGGCCGCCCGCAGCTTCTGCCGGCGGGGCTCGACCTCGATGGGCCGATCGTAGCTGACCGTGGTCTGGGCCAGACGGGTCAAAATCCCTGTAGTTTTACGGGTTTCTACGAGGTGAACGTCGGAGAGGTGGGCGATGCGGTGAACCATGGACGTTCCGGACCGTGACGAAAGCAAGGTGCGCAGGATACTACGCACCTCGTACCATGGACCGCCGGAGGTGGGGGCGCAAGGGGCGCCCCTGTTTTCGAGACGAAGGCGCGGCGCCGTGCCCACGGACCGTAGCCGCGGAGAGCGGCTGGCGGAGTCACGCCAGCGCCTCGAGCAGGCGCGCGTGGAGCCCTCCGAACGCACCGTTCGAGAGGACGGCGATCGTGTCGCCTGGCCTGGCCTCGCGCGCGATCGTCTCCACGATCGTGTCCACGTCGGGGCACGCCGCCGCCTTCTCACCGAGGTCGCGCGCGAGCTTGGCCACGTCGAGGCGCTCCGCCTCCGGCACGTTCGCGCGGCCGAGGGGCGCGAGGAGGACGCGCGTCGCCGGACCGAACGCCCGCGTGTACTCGTGCTGGTGCAGCGCCCGGCAGGCGGTGGCGCTCCGCGGCTCGAACACAGCGAAGAGCGCACCGGCGCGGTGGCGCGCGCGGAGGGCGCGGAGCGTCTCGTCGACGGCGGTCGGGTGGTGCGCGAAGTCGTCGTACACGGAGATGCCGCGGGGCGCGCCGAGGAGATCCTGCCTGCGCTTCACCCCCTGGAACGTCGCGAGCGCCGTGCGCGAGGTCGTCACCGGGACGCCGAAACCCTCCGCGCATGCCGCCATCGCGGCGATCGCGTTCCGGACGTTGTGCGCTCCCGGCGCGGCCATCTGGAACCTGCCGCACGACATGCCGCCCACATACAGATCGAACGGCTGCAGCCCCGCGTCGTCGATCGCCGCCATCGCCCCGAGCCACGTCGGCGTGACGTCCCCCGTGTCGTCACCGTCGAGGGCGTAGAACACCACGCGGGCTCGCGCGTGTGCCGCCACCATCGCCCGCAGCACCGGATCCCTCGCGTCGCACACCAGCAGGCCCCCCTCCGGAACCCGCGCGACGAGCTTCGCGAACTCCGCCTCGTACGCCTCGCGCGACGGGTAGATGTCGATGTGATCGTGCTCGACGCTCGTCACGATGGCCACCTCGTCCGCGTCCCCCATGACGTAGTCGAGGAACTTCGGCTTCTTGTCCCAGTACACGGCGTCGTACTCGTCCCCCTCGACCACGAAGGGGCCCCGCTGCCCCGGCTCCGCGAGCAGCGGGGCAGGCGACGTCAGCCTCCTCCGCGTCTCCCCGATCGCCGCCCCGCTCGCGAGGTTCTTCGGGATGCCTCCGATGAACCATCCAGGGGCGAGGCCCGCGGTCACGAGCACCCACGCGCACATCGTGGACGTCGTCGTCTTCCCGTGCGTCCCGCACACGACGAGCGGCCGCCTCCCCGCGAGGAACTCCGCGCGGAGCGCGCCCGACATCGACGCCTGTGCGAGGCCGCTGTCGCGCGCGAACGCGGCCTCCACGTTGTCGCGGCGCACGGCGTTCCCGACGATCACCAGGTCCGGGCGCGGGGAAAGGTGCGCCGGATCGTACCCTGTCACGCAGCGGATCCCGGTCGCCTCGAGCGCGGGGCCCATCGGCGGATCGAACGACAGGTCCGATCCCGAGACGTCGTCGCCGCGCGCCGCGAACAGCATCGCGAGCGAGCCCATCCCGGTCCCCGACACGCCGACGAGGTGAACCCGGCGCGGGGCCTTCATCCCGGCTTCGCGACCTTCTCGAACTTGAACTCCTCGCCCTCGAGGTGGACCCTCACCGTGCTGCCGACCGCGTAGCCGCCCGCGAGGATCTCCTCGGCGAGCGGGTCCTGGACGTTCTTGAGGATCGCGCGCTTGAGCGGGCGGGCGCCGAACGCGGGCTCGTATCCCAGCTCGACGAGGCGCATCTTGGCCTCCTCGGTGAGCTCGATCTTCAGCTCGCGCTCGACGAGCAGCTTCTCGAGCCGGCGGAGCTGGATGTCCACGATGCCGCGCAGGTTGGGCTTCGACAGCGGCTGGAAGATGACCACGTCGTCGATGCGGTTCAGGAACTCCGGGCGGAGGAAGTTCTTCAGCTCGTCGCGGAGCACGTCGCGCAGCGCGTCGCGGCCCTCCTCGGACTCGAAGATGGAGAGCGGCGTGTCGAGGATGCGCTTCGAGCCGATGTTGCTCGTCATGATGACGACCGTGTTCGAGAAGTCGGCCGTGCGGCCTCGCCCGTCCGTGAGGCGCCCGTCGTCGAGGACCTGCAGCATCAGGTTGAACACGTCGGCGTGGGCCTTCTCGACCTCGTCGAAGAGGAGCACGCTGTAGGGCTTGCGGCGGACGGCCTCGGTGAGGAAGCCACCCTCCTCGCTGTCCACGTAGCCCGGCGGCGCGCCGACGAGGCGCTGCGCCATGTGCTTCTCCATGAACTCGCTCATGTCGAGGCGGGTCATCGACTGCTCGTCGTCGAACAGGACCTCGGCGAGGGCCTTCGCGAGCTCGGTCTTGCCCACGCCCGAGGGGCCGAGGAAGAGGAAGCTGCCGATGGGCTTGCCGGGATCGCGAAGCCCGACGCGCCCGCGCCGCACCGCCTTCGCCACGGCGCGCACCGCCTCGGGCTGACCCACGACGCGGCCGGACAGGCCCGTCTCCATCTTCAGGAGCTTGTCGCTCTCGGCCTCCAGCATCTTCGCGACCGGGATCCCCGTCCAGTCGCCGAGCACCTGCGCGATGTCCTCCTCCGCGACGACGCGCGACTGGTTGGCCGGCGAGCCCTCACGGGTGACGGCCGCGTCCGCCGCCTCGAGGCGCCGCTTCACATCGGGGAGGACCACGTGCTCGATCTCGCCCAGCTTGGCGAAATCCTTGTTGTTTCGCGCATCCTCGAGCTGCTGGAGGAGCTTCCCGTGCTCCGCCCGAAGCGCCGCCTGCGCCGCCACCGCGCCGCGCCGCGAGTCGAGCTTCGCGCGCATGCCCAGCACGGACGGCTCGAGCTCCTTGACCTCCTTCTCGAGGCGCGCGCGCGTCTTGGTGCTCATCGCGTCGTTGTCGTCGACGAGGCCGGACATCTGCGCCTTCAGCGAGGCGAGACGGCGGATGGCGTCGTCCATGTGGGTGGGCAGGGTGTCGAGCTCGACGCGCTTGCGGGCCGCGCCCTCGTCGAGCAGGTCCACGGCGTTGTCGGGGAGGGCGCGATCCTGGAGGTAGCGCTTCGCGAGTCGCACCGCGGCGACGATGGCCGGATCGCCGATCTGCACCTGGTGGTGCTGCTCGTACCGCGTCGCGATGCCGCGCAGGATCTCGATCGCCTGCTCGGGCGTCGGCGGATCGATCGTGAGCACCGTGAAGCGCCGGAGGAGGTTCGCGTCCTTCTCCTGCATCTTCTTCGCGCCCTCGGGTGTGGTCGTGGCGAGGAGGCGGACGTCCCCGCGCGACAGCATGGGCTTGAGGAGATCGCCGATGCCGCTCCCCGTCGCGCCCTGGCCGAAGAGCGACTCGATGCCGTTGATGTAGACGAGCGTGTCCTTCGACTTCACGGTGCCGACCACCTGCTTCAGCCGCTCCTCGACCTCGCCGCGTAGCTTGGCGCCCGCGACGAGCTGGCCGACCTCGAGCTCGAGGATGGTGAGCGACGAGAGGTTGTGGGGCACGTCGCCCGTCACGATGCGCATCGCGAGCGCACCGACGATCGCGTTCTTGCCGACGCCGTGCTCGCCGATCAAGAGCGGGTGGTTCTTCTGGCGTCGCTCGAGGATCTGGAGCAACCTGCGCACCTCGACGTCGCGCCCGATGACGGGATCGAACCCGCTCTCGCGCGCCCTCTGGGTCAGGTCGTGCGTGAAGCGGCTCACGCCGTCGGACGATCCGCCCCCCGAGGAGCCGCTCGCCGTGTCGCGCGGGGCGCTCTTGAGGGCGGCCATGTGCGGTCGGAAGCTGCCGGGACCGAGGCTGAACGCCTGGAGGACGACGGCCGCCGCGCCGCGGATCTCCTGCGAGAGCGCGTTGAGGAGGTGCTCGAGCCCGACGGGTTGCTTGTCGGCCTCCTTCTCGGCGCGCGCGAGGAGCGCGAGCATCGCGGTGGAGAGGTACGCGAGGCCGGCGCCGGCTTTCGGGATGCGCGCGAGCTGTGTCTCGGCTTCGCTCGCGACGTCCGCCGGATCGGCGCCCGCCTTCTTGAACACCTCGCCGATGCCGCGATCCCGATCGACCGCGCGCGTGAGGAGGTGAATCGGCTCCACCTGCGGGTGCTTCCGCTCGTCGGCGAGCGTCTGCGCGCCGGCCACGAGGCTCTTGGCGTCGGCGGAGTAGCGTTCGAGGTGGATCGTCTGCTCGGAGGCCATGGTGCGGGGGAGACTACCTCATGGTGTCGCGGCACGCGCCCCGTATCGCGCGCTCCGTCCCTCGAGATCGGACTCGCGGTCGAGGCGATCCACGGGGCTGCGGACCGCGCCGAGGTGGAAACCAGAATGGTAACCATCATGGTAACCACACGCGAGCCGACTCGTCCCGTGTGCGCAGTATGTTCCAGTGAATTCATGGTGTTGACGGATGCAGCGGGGTCTGGCACGGCGCCTGCAAACCAAGGAAGGCAGGAGACCTCATCATGACCCCACGCACCGCGCTTCCTCTGCTCGCCTGCCTTGCCTCCAGCCTCGTCGCCGCGTGCAGCGGCACGACCACGCCGTCGCCCGGCTCCACCGGTGCGCCGTCCGATCCGGCGACGCCGCCTGCGGCGACACAGCCGCTCCCGCCTGACACCGTCGACCCGGGGGGCACCGGCCCGCAGTACGACGGCGACGGCTTCGTCGTGCACGAGTGGGGCACCAACACGATCGTCGTGGGTTCGGACGGCGTGATGCAACGCGGCCTCCACCACGAGGAGGAGGATCTCCCCGCGTTCGTGTACGACCGCCGCAAGAAGGGCGAGATCGGCACGCCCGCGGACGTGAAGATGGAGACGCCGGTCGTCTACTTCTACTCGCCGAGGCCGATCCAGGCGCACGTGCAGGTGCAGTTCCCGAAGGGCATCCTCACGCAGTGGTACCCCGCCGTGTCGTCGTACTGGCCGCCCGTGTTCAAGGACAAGGGCGATCCGGCGCTCGACAGGAGCTTCCCCTTCACGACGCCCTACTGCCGCGACCAGTTCGCCCACGTGAAGGACGGGCGCATCGACTGGGCGACGATCGACGTGCTCGGGCGGGAGGCGCGGATCACGCCTCCGGAGGCCCCGCTCGACCGGTTCACGTGGTCGCACGCGCGCGCCGTCGCGGCCAACCCGATCGCCGTGAAGAACGTGAACACGGGCGGCGCGAAGCAGCCCGATCAGGCCGAGAACTTCCTGTTCTACCGCGGCCTCGGCAACTTCCCGCTCGACGTCACGATCGCCGCGCAGGCGGGCGCGGCGGGCCAGGACGGCGGCGTCACGCTGAAGAACACCGGCGGCGCCAGGGTCGGCGCGGTGTTCGTCCTTCGCGTCGAGGCGGACCGGGCGGCGTTCGTGGCCCGCCCGGAGGGGATCCCGGCGGGGGCCTCGCTGGACGAGGTCGCGCCGAAGGCGACCCAGCCGCTCGACGCCTACGCGAACGACCTCGCGAAGGCGATGGTCGCCGAGCTCGACCGCGGCGGGCTGTTCCACGACGAGTCGATCTCCATGGTGAAGACGTGGGCCCGCCAGTGGTTCCGCACGCCGGGCGTGCGCGTGCTCTACATGAACCCGCAGCAGGCGACCGAGGCCCAGATCCCGCTCACGATCGATCCGCGCCCCGCGAAGGTCGTCCGGCAGATGGTCATCCGCGTGGAGGTCATCACCCGCGCGGAGGAGGCCGTGGACGTCGAGCGCGTGAAGGCCTTCGATGCCCCGGGCGGGACGTCGCGCGCGCACTTCGATGCCCTCGGCCGCTTCGCGGAGCCCCGGCTGCGACGCGCCCTCGGCCTCGCGGCGGCGGCCGCGCCGAAGAGCGCGCACGCCTACCTGGACACGATCGCGACCGCGGACGTGTCCTCGCGCGCTGGCGAGTAGCCTGGACGTCGTGGGCCGGCGGCGCAGGGCGACCTCCCGATCCACCTCACGGGGGCCTTACGCGCCGGGCCGCGCGGCCCTAAGCTGGAGGCACGCATGAGGGTGCGCCTCTACACGACGAACATGTGCAGCTACTGCGTGAGGGCCAAGTTCCTCCTCGGCAAGCGTGGCATCCCGTACCAGGAGATCAACCTCTCGGGTGACGACCAGCAGCGCGCGGAGCTCGTGCGACGCACGGGGTGGCGCACCGTCCCGCAGATCTTCCTCGACGACGAGTTCATCGGCGGGTACCAGGAGCTCGCGGCGCTCGATCGCACGGGCGAGCTCGCGAGGCGCGCCTCCGCCCAGGCGGTCGAGCCGGGGCCCGCCTAGACCCAATGCCGTTCGGATGAGGCATTCGTTGGAGCGAGGGTGCCCCCACCCGTCGCGCTTCGCGCGCGAAGAGGTTCCGTGGAGGCGGTGGGGCGCCGTCGCAGACCTCACCCCCCGTCCCCCTCTCCGTGAAGGGAGAGGGGGCATGTGAACGGGAGAATCGCCTCTCGCAGGGTCTCCCGGTTCGGTCGTGCGTTCTCGAGGCGAACGACGCGGAGGCCACGGCGCGCGAGGATCGTCGTGCGCCTCGCATCCCGTTCGGCCCGCTCCGCGTCGTCGTGGACGGCGCCGTCGATCTCGACGACGAGCCTGAGCGCGGCGCAGTAG
>SXNL01000211.1 GCA_005777185.1 Myxococcales bacterium | reverse complement strand
GTCGCGATCGCGGAGGCCGAGGCGCTCGGGCTCCACGGGCTCGCGGCGCGCGCGGGGATGGCGCGCGCGGTGGCCCGGCCTGGCCCGGCCGACGGCTCCGTGATCGCGGCGCTGCGGGCGAGCGCCGCGAAGGACGCGTCCCCCGAGACGACGTCCCACCTCGACGCCACGCTGATCGACCTCGAGGCGCGCGCGGGCAAGGCGCCCGTTGTGCATGTAGAATGCATGCAATCGTCCGCGCCGCGAGACGCCGGCGTGGCGCCTGCGGACGCCGGATCGCGCGCCGCGATCGCGGGCTGCCTCCGCATCCTCGCGGCGGCCGGCGAGGTGTCGTGGGCCGGGCGCCACGCGGACGTCGAGGTCGAGGGCGCGAAGCGGGCCTTCGGCGAGTGGCACGTGGCCCACGCCCGCGCGCTCGTGCGCCAGGCCGAGGCCGCGGTGAGCCGCGGCGAGAACGGCGATCTCCCCGCGCGCGCCGCGATCGCGATCCTCGAGCGGACGATCCTGGAGGGCCCGGGCCTCCCCGCGGGTGCGCCCCGGGCGGATGGCGGGATCCGCGAGACGATGCTCGGGCCGCTGCCCGACGGAGGCCGCCTCGATCTACCGCGGGGACGGGCCGATCTCCACGCTTACCTGGCGCGCGCGCGCGCCGCCGCCGCGATCACGGTGCGCGATCTCGATCCGGCGCTCGCGCTCGCGGGGCGCGGGCCGGACGAGGTCATCCTCACGACCCCCCTCGTCACGCGCGCCGAGCTCGCGCGCAAGGCGAGGGAGGACGCGACCCGCTTCGTCGGCGCCCTGCGCGCGCTCCTCCCGCGGATCTGGCGGGGTGCCCTTCGCGCTCGCGCGCTCGCGGAGATCGGCCACGCGTTCCTCGCGAAGGGTGACACGGCGCGCGCCGCGGCCGCGCTCGGCGAGGCGCGCACGCTCGCCGGGCTCCTCGGGCGGCGCCACAGGTCGGATCTCCATTTCGGCCTCGCCCGCGCGCTCGCACCGACGGACCGGCCCGCCGCGATCGCGATCGCGAAGGAGGCCGCGGAGGAGGCGCTCGAGGGGCCGGACAGGCAGGCGATCACGACCTGGCTCGGAGATCCACGGTGAGGGCGGCGAGGCGTGTACTCGGGACGCGGGCGCTCGTGGGCGTCCTCTTCTTCATGGTCGCCGGCGGGCCCTATGGCCTCGAGGAGCTGTACGCGAAGGCGGGTCTCGGCCTCTCCATCGTCGTGCTCCTCGTGACGCCGATCGTGTGGAGTCTCCCCACGGCGCTCCTCGTCGGCGAGCTCGGGAGCGCGATCCCGGAGGAGGGGGGCTTCTACGCCTGGGTGAAGCGCGCCATGGGCCCGTTCTTCGGCTTCCAGGAGGCGTGGTTGTCGTTCGCGGCGAGCGTCTTCGACATGGCCATCTATCCGACGATCTTCGCCTCCTACCTGGGCCGCTTCTTCCCGATCTTCGCCGAGGGTAAGTGGTCGATCGCCGCGAAGGCGGCGGTGCTCGCCGCCGCGACCATCGCGAACCTCCGCGGTTCGAAATCGGTCGGCCGGGCCTCGTTCCTGATGACCGTCGCGCTCCTGTTGCCGTTCGTCGTGCTGGCCGTGATCCTGGTGACGCGCGGCCCGGGTGACGCACCGGTCGAGCACGCCCCGCGCATCGGCGGGGATCTCCTCGGTGGCATCTTGATCGCGATGTGGAACTACATGGGCTGGGACAACGCCTCGACCGTCGCCGCGGAGGTCGACGATCCCCAGCGGACCTACCCGCGCGCCGTGGTGTTCGCGGTCCTCCTCGTCTCGATGAGCTACGTGATCCCGACGCTCGCGCTCTACGCCGCCCACATCGACGTCCGCGAGTGGGACACCGGCGCGTGGGCCAACCTCGGCGGTGGCGCCGCGGGCCGCGTGCTGCGCGGCGCGATGGTCGTGGGCGGCATGGTCTGCGGCTTTGGCATGCTGAACGCCCTCGTGCTGAGCTACTCCCGGCTGCCCGTCGCGCTCGCCGAGGACGGCTACCTCCCCGCGATCCTCGCCAAGCGCAACGACAAGACGGACGCGCCCGCCGCGGCCATCGTCGTCTCCGCGCTCGCGTGGACGCTCGGGCTCGGGGTGAGCTTCGACCGCCTCGTGTCGCTCGACATCCTCCTCTACGGCTCGAGCCTCACGCTCGAGTTCGCGGCGCTCGTCGTGCTGCGCATCCGGCAGCCGGACCTCCCGCGTCCCTACCGGGTGCCCGGGGGCCTGCCCGGCGCCGTGCTTCTCGGGGTTGCACCGGTGATCCTCCTCGTGATCGCGCTCGTGAAGAACGCCGACGGCGAGCTCTTCGGCGTGAACGCGCTCGTCATCGGGGTGGGGGTGATCCTCGTCGGGCCCCTCCTGTACTACGCGACGCGGAACCGGTTCGGCACGCCGACCTGACGGGCGCGTCCCTGGCCGTCGCGAGCCCAGGGCGATTCGACTTCGCGGCGGGCCCGTGCGACATCTGGGCATGCCCATCCAGTGGTACCCGGGGCACATGACCGGCGCCCGCCGCGCGATCGTCGAGTCGATCGGAGCGCATGACGTCGTGCTCGAGGTCCTCGACGCGCGTCTGCCGCGGTCGAGCGCCAACCCGATCGTCGGGGACCTCCGCACGGACAAGCCGCGCATCAGGCTGCTGAACAAGGGCGATCTCGCGGATCCCGACGTCACCGCCGCGTGGGTGCGCCACTACGACCGGACGGTCCAGGCGGATCCGGGCAACGGGCAGCCGCCCGGCAGGGCGGTCACCCTCGTGCTCGGGCACGATCGCCCGGGCGAGGCGAAGCGGAGGATCCCCGCGCTGTGCAAGGAGCTCGCCCTTCACCCGAGCGGGCCAGGGAAGACGGTTCGGGCCATGATCGTGGGGATCCCCAACGTCGGGAAGTCGACGCTGATCAACGCGCTCATGGATCGGAAGGTGGCGAAGGTCGGTGACGAGCCGGCGGTCACCCGCAGCCAGCAGCGGGTGGTGCTCGCGAACGGGATGATGCTGACGGACAATCCCGGGATGATGTGGCCCAAGATCGAGAACGAGGCAGCGGGGTTTCGCCTCGCGTTCGCCGGGGCGATCCCGGACTCCGCGATCGACTACGAGGCGGTCGCGCTGTGGGGAGCGGCGTTCCTCCTCGCGCGCTACCCGGCGCTCGTCACCGCGCGGTTCAAGCTGCCCGCGCCCCCACCGACGGCCGCGGCCCTCCTCGAGGAGATCGCGCGCCGGCGGGGCGGGCTCCGGCGACGGGGCGCGCTCGATCTCCACAAGGCCGCCGACGTCCTCATCCACGACTTCCGCACGGGCAGTCTCGGGCGCATCAGCCTGGAGTCGCCCTGAGCGTCGCCGGCCCCACGTCGATCCGCCTCGTCCGGTCCGAGGACGTCCCGGCGGTCGTGGCGCTCGTCGCCGAAGTGCTCGCGGAGTTCGGCCTCCACTTCGGTGTGGGCTGCGAGACGGACCATCCCCTCACGCGGCTCCCCGCCTCGTACGACGATGCCGGCGGGGCGTTCTGGGTCGCGATCGACGGGTCGGGCGCCCTCCTCGGCACGTGCGGGGTCTACCCGCTCTCGCCCGGAGTCTGGGAGCTCCGGAAGATGTACGTCAGCCGCTCGTCGCGGGGTCTCGGGCTCGGCAAGCGGCTCCTCGACGCCTCGATCGCGTGGCTCCGTGCGCGGGGCGCGCGCGAGGTGGTCCTCGACACCACCGAGCAGATGCAGCGCGCCATCGCCCTGTACGAGAGGAACGGCTTCGTCCGGGACGACGCCCACCGGCGCGGCGCGCGCTGCTCGCGGGGATACGTGCGGCGCCTCGACCTCCCGGCAACGGGCGAGGTCGGGATCGACCTCGCGACCGACGCCGACGTCCCCGCGATGCTCCGCCTGTCCAACCTGGCAGCCGAGACAGGCGCAGCCAACTTCGCGACGGAGCCCGAGCGTCTCGACGAATGGCAAGGAGCGTGGGAGGCGACACACGCTCACCACCCGTGGCTCGTCGCGCGTTCGGGCGAGCGGATCGTCGGCTTCGCGAAGGCGTCTCCCCACCGTGCCCGCGGCGCCTACCGCTTCACCGCGGAGGTCACGGTGTACGTCGACACGGAGCACCACGGGAGAGGCATCGCCGGGTCTCTGTACCGTCACCTCGTCCCCACCCTCCGCGCGCAGGGCTACGCGACGCTCCTCGCCGGCATCGCGAAACCCAACGCCGCGAGCCAGCGGTTGCACGCGGCGTTCGGCTTCGAGCCTTGCGGCACGTTCTCCCGCGTCGGCTGGAAGCTCGGCGCGTGGCACGACGTGGGCTACTGGCAGCTCGCGCTGGTGGACGGAATGTCGGCTCCCGACCCGGTCCTGCCGGTGTTCGAGATCTGGCCCAAGGTCCGGCGCGCCCGCGAGCGAGGCCCCGATCTCGAGCGCGAGCCCCTCGCGTCGGAGGCCGCGCGCGCGCTGGTCGGCGCGCTCGATCGCGAGCTCTCCGCCACCTACCCGGAGCCGGGCGCCACGCATTTCCGCCTCGACGAGGCGGAGGTGTCGGCTGGCGGCGGCGCCTTCCTGGTGGCGCGACTCGAGGCGGAGCCCGTCGGCTGCGGCGCCGTGCGAATCCTCGGCGGGGGCGCAGCGGAGATCAAGCGCATGTTCGTCGCGCCGCGGTGGCGCGGCCTGGGGATCTCGCGGGCGATCCTCGCCGCGCTGGAGGCTCGCGCCCGCGCTTCCGGCGTCGGGCGCATGCTCCTCGAGACGGGCACGCGCCAGCGCGAGGCCCTGGCCCTGTACGAGCGCGCCGGGTACGTGCCAGGCCCCGCGTTCGGAGAGTACGTGAGCTCCCCGCTCAGCGTGTGCATGGAAAAGCCGCTCCCGCCGCTCCCCTGACGACCGCGACGACGCACCGTGAGACTTGCGGGCCGCTTCCCCTCTGCTACGGATCGCGCCATGCGACTCAACCGGAGCTGGTCCGACCTCTTGGTCCGCTACAAGGCGGACCATCAGCACCCCAAGAACCAGGCCTGTCACAAGGTCGGCATCCCGCTCATCGCGGCCTCGATCCCCGTCGCGGCCACGGTCGTGGGTCTCCCGCTCGCGGCATCCATGTTCACGACGGGCTGGGCCTTCCAGTTCGTCGGGCACTGGTACGAGGGGAAGAAGCCGGTCTTCTTCGACGACAAGCGCGCCACGATCATCGGCCTCCTCTGGTGGGCCGAGAAGGTCGGGATCACCCGGCTCGAGACCACGTCCTAGCGCCAATGCCGTTCGGTTAGGCGCGATCCAGCGCAAGAGAAGGGGTGCCCCCACTCGCCGCGCTGCGCGCGTCGGTCTCCCCCAAATCGCGCGCTACGCGCGCTCAGGGGGAGACGAAGAGGTTCCGGGAGGTCCGCGCAGACCTCACCCTCCCGGCCTCCCTCTCCCTGAAGGGAGAGGGAGGAGCGCGGGAGGTCCGCGCAGACCTCACCCTCCCGGCCTCCCTCTCCCTGAAGGGAGAGGGAGGAGCGCGCGGAGCGCGGGAGGTCCGCGCAGACCTCACCCTCCCGGCCTCCCTCTCCCTGAAGGGAGAGGGAGGAGCGCTGGCACGGATCGGTCTCAGGAAGGACCCTCGAGGTGCGATG